>CAYOHO010000360.1:0-2843 GCA_964403755.1 uncultured Oscillospiraceae bacterium | reverse complement strand
CGTCGGTTACAGCACCAATATTAGTTCCTCCAACTACCACGTTTACAAAAGGCATGGGTTCGTTACTTTGGGCATCGGTAACCCGGCCTTTAACTGAAGCCTGCTGAGCCCATAGGTTTGCCAAAATACTCGTAAAAAATATAGACAGCAATATTATTTTTCGCATAACAAATTCGATTTGTTTAATTTATACAGTGCAAAACTAAACAAGATATACCGATCAAAGTTTAATCGTCCGGTTTGTTTTTTATAATATTGCTTAAAAATTACGTTTATGAGACTGGTTATTCAGCGTGTGAGTTCAGCTTCGGTTGAGGTTGAAGATTTTGTGGTCGCAGAAATTGAAAAAGGCTTGCTCATTTTGGCCGGAATTGAGGAAGCTGACACCAAGGAAGATATTGATTGGCTGGTTAAAAAGACAACGCAGTTGCGCATATTTAATGATGCCGAAGATGTGATGAATCTTTCGATTCAGGACATTGGCGGGAAAATCATTTTGGTTAGCCAGTTTACGCTGCATGCTTCGACTAAAAAGGGAAACCGCCCGTCGTACATACGCGCCGCAGCCCCCGAAACAGCCATTCCGCTTTACGAGGATTTGATCGACGAATTCAGAAAAGTATTGGGAAACAAAAAAGTTGAAACCGGAATCTTTGGTGCCGACATGCAGGTCTACCTGGTAAACGATGGCCCGGTGACGATTATTCTGGATTCGAAAAATAAGGACTTCTAGCGGCTGATAGCTGTCAAAAATCAAAAACATGGAAAACAAAAGCATATCCCTTCCTGAAGCCCAGCAAATGGTTGATCATTGGATAAAAACCATTGGCGTGCGCTACTTCAGCGAGCTGACCAACATGGCCATCCTCACCGAAGAAGTGGGCGAACTGGCGCGCATCATGGCCCGCACGTATGGCGACCAGTCGTTCAAAAAATCGGACGAAGGTAAAAATCTGGGCGACGAAATGGCCGATGTGTTGTGGGTATTGATTTGCCTTGCCAACCAAACCGGAGTCGATTTGAACGAAGCCTTCCTGAAAAACATCGAAAAGAAAACCAGCCGCGACAAAGACCGGCACCAAAATAACGAGAAGCTAAAATGATGTTTCGGGTTGCGAGATATGAGTTGCGGGTTTTCCTCGTATCTCGCAACGCGAAATCCGCAACAATTTAAACATTGACAATTAACAATTTAACATTAAACGATATGTCCATCGAAAACTGTCCTTTATCACTCGAAGATGTTCAGGCTGAACTGGAAGCCATCCGCGAAGCTGCGGAAAAGAACCTTAACAAGAAGATGTTCGAGAAAGCGCTGTCGTGTATCGATTTAACCACCTTGAATTCAACCGACACACTCGATTCTGTGGCTAAATTTACCGAAAAAGTGAACCAATTTCCGCAGGCTTTCCCCGGAATAAGCAATGTTGGCGCCATCTGTGTGTATCCAAACATGGCTAAAGCCGTGAAAGAAACCCTGAAAATCGACGGTGTAAAAATCGCCGCCGTATCCGGAGGTTTCCCGTCATCTATGACATTCACTGAACTGAAAATTGAAGAAGCCCGATTGGCCGTTGCTGCGGGCGCCAACGAAATCGACATTGTGGTGCCGCTTTGGGCTTTCCTGGCTGGAGATTTCGAAACTGTTTCCAACGAAATTTCAGCAACTAAAAAAGCCATTGGCGATGCGCATCTGAAAGTTATTCTCGAGTCGGGTGTACTCACGATCGACCAAATCTGGCAATCGTCTATTCTGGCAATCGAAGCGGGAGCCGACTTCATCAAAACCTCAACCGGAAAATTACCACAGGCTGCTACGCCCGAAGCTGCTTTTGTGATGTGTTTGGCCATCAAGCAACATTTCGAAGAAACCGGCAAAAAAATCGGGTTTAAACCAGCCGGAGGGATTGTAACTCCTGAAGATGCTATCTTGTATCTGACTATCGTTCAGGAAATTTTGGGCGACAAATGGGTAAATCCTGAGCTTTTCCGAATTGGGGCAAGCCGTTTGGCCAACAACCTGCTCGAAAAAATTACCGGCAGCAGTGCCAAACATTTTTAGAGAACCGCTGTTTTATTCAGCAAAACTCAAAATTCAATTAAAAAACATTTAAAAATTATGGCACAAATTACATTAAAAGGTAACGCAATTCAGACTATAGGCGAACTTCCTGCAAAAGGAACAAAAGCACCTGATTTCGAATTAATTAAAAACGATTTATCCAAAGTTTCGCTGAAAGATTTTGCCGGACAGCGACTGGTTCTGAACATCTTCCCAAGTTTGGACACTGGCACCTGCGCCGCTTCGGTTCGTAACTTTAACAAATTGGCTGCTGGTTTGGCAAACACTAAAGTACTTTGCATTTCGCGCGATTTACCATTTGCTCAGGCTCGTTTCTGCGGAACTGAAGGCATCGACAATGCCATCACTGTTTCTGACTTCGCAACCGGCAAATTTGGTAAAGATTACGAGTTGGAAATCACCACCGGACCATTGGCTGCATTGCATTCGCGCTCAGTAGTTGTGTTGGACGAAAACCACACCGTGGTTTATACCCAGCAGGTTCCCGAAATTGTTGACGAACCCAACTACGAAGCTGCATTGGCTGCATTGAAATAATAGAAATTTTAAACTAATAGTAAAAAAGCTGTTGGCCTTGTGCTAACAGCTTTTTTTAGTTTCCGGCGGCACTCCTTATCTCATTTTCTCAACAATATTTCGCCTCAGGATGTTTATTTATCCAAAATCACAGATATGCACCCTGTTTTAAAAGAAAATATCCACGAAATAGGTAAACCTTACTCCGATCTTCATTTTCTGCTCGATTGTTTCACAGAAGTTC
>CAYOHO010000359.1:0-2851 GCA_964403755.1 uncultured Oscillospiraceae bacterium | reverse complement strand
GCCGGCGGATGTCGGCCTCGGTCTCGCGCTGGGAGTCGAGCACGGTCGGGATGCCGCTGACCTGGGCGTAGTGCGCCATCGCGGTCTGCAGCAGGGTGGCCAGCTCGGGGATATCCGCCAGAGCGGCCTTGCGGATGCGAAGCTCCGAGGCTGTCACGCCTGGCCGGCCATGAGCGAGACCATGACTGCCTTCTGGGCGTGCAGCCGGTTCTCGGCCTCATCGAAGATCACCGACTGCGGTCCGTCGATGACCGATTCGGACACCTCGTAGCCGCGGTAGGCGGGCAGGCAATGGAGGAACACGGCACCCGGCTTTGCCAGGGCCATGATATGGTCATCCACCTGGTAGCCCTGGAAGATCGGGATGCGCTTCTGCTTCTCGGCTTCCTGGCCCATGCTGACCCAGGTGTCGGTGTAGAGCGCATCCGCACCTTCGGCGGCCTCTTCGGGGCTCTCGGTGAGGATGACGCGTCCGCCGGTCTGTGCGGCGATCGCCTCGGCCTCGGCGATGCAGCCGGGGTCGCAGCCATAGCCGGCCGGTGCCGCGACCGCAACCGTCATGCCGGCAAGGGCGCCGGCATGCAGCAGGGAGTTGGCGACATTGTTGCCGTCGCCCAGATAGGCGAGCTTGAGCCCGGCAAGGGGCCCGCGGTGCTCACGCACCGTCTGCAGGTCAGCGAGTGCCTGACAGGGATGCATCAGGTCGGTCAGGCCGTTGATCACGGGGATGCTGCCGAAGCGCGCCAGGTCGATGACGTCCTGGTGGGCGAAGGTGCGGATCATGATGCCGTCGACAAAGCGCGACAGGACCTTCGCCGTATCATGGATCGTCTCGCCGCGGCCGAGCTGGATGTCGGCCGAGCTGAGGAAGAGGGCATGGCCGCCGAGCTGGAACATGCCGGCCTCGAACGAGACCCGGGTGCGGGTCGACGACTTGGTGAAGATCATCGCCAGGGTCTTGCCGGCGAGCGGCTGCGATGCGCGGCCCTCGCGGCGCTCCCGCTTGAGCTGGTCGGCGAGGTCGAGCAGGTTCATGAACGCCTGCGGGGTCAGGTCGGCGAGGCTGATGAAGTGCTTCACGGGGCGGGTACCTCCTTCAGGACCTTCGTCAGGGCGCTGACGAAGCGGTCGATCTCCTGCTCGCTGATGATGAGCGGCGGCAGGAGGCGCAGGGTCAGGGGGCCGACGGCGCCGACGAGGAAGCCCTCCTCGGCCAGGCGGCTGCGGACGGCGGCAGCCACGGGCTGCTGCAGGCCGATGCCGATCATGAGGCCCATGCCGCGGACGCCGGCGATCGGTGCGCCGGCTGCGGCGGCCGCCTCGAGGCTGGCACGGAAATAGTCGCCCATCTGGCCGGCACGGGCAGTGAGGCCTTCGCGTTCATAGGTTTCGAGAACGGCGAGGCCGGCGGCGCAGGCCAGGGGATTGCCGCCGAAGGTGCTGCCGTGGTCGCCGGGATGGAATCCGGAGGCAACGGTTTCGCTGGCGATGACGGCGCCGATCGGCACGCCGCCGGCGAGGCCCTTGGCCAGGGTGACGATGTCGGGCTTCAGGCCGTAGGCTTCGAAGGCGAAGAAGTGGCCGGTGCGGCCCATGCCGGTCTGGATCTCGTCGATGATCAGCAGGGCGCCCTTTTCGCGGCACCAGGCGGCGACGCCGGCGACATAGGCGGGATCCGCCGGATTGACGCCGCTTTCGCCCTGGATCAGCTCGAGCATGACGGCGCAGGTGCTCTCATCGACGGCCGCCTGCAGGGCGGCGAGGTCGTTGAACGGGACGTGCACGAAGTCGGACGGCAGCGGCGCGAACGGCTTGCTGTACTTGTCCTGGCCGGTCGCTGTGGCGGTGGCCAGGGTGCGGCCGTGGAAAGACTGCACGGCGGTGACGATGCGCGACCGCGGCGTGCCCTGATGGTAGAAGTAGCCGCGTGCCAGCTTGATGGCGCCCTCGTTGGCCTCGGCGCCGCTGTTCCCGAAGAAGACGCGGCCGTCGCCGAACAGGTCACCGAGCTTCGCGGCCAGCTTTGCCTGGGTCTCGATATAGTAGAGATTGGAGCAGTGGATCAGGCGCGAAGCCTGGTCGGCGATCGCCGACACCAGGTGCGGGTGGGCATGTCCGAGGACATTGACGGCAATGCCGCCAATCAGGTCCATGTAGGCCTTTCCGGCCGTGTCGTAGAGCCAGACGCCTTCGCCGTGGTCGAAGCAGAGCGGCGTGCGCTTGCCGAATGCGGGCAGGTAGTACTGGTCATCGGTCTCGATAATTGCTTTCAGTCTGTCGTCCATCTTGCTCTCCTATTGCAGTCGCTTGCCCCGGGGACACGTGAAATCAGATCAGCTCGCCGGCGTGGTAGGGCTTGCGCTCGAGTGTGATCATGGTGCCGATGCCGCGGTTGGTGAAGATCTCGAGCAGCAGGCAGTGGGGGATGCGTCCATCGATGATGTGGGCGCGGCCGACGCCTCGTCGGACCGTGTCGAGGCAGCCCATGACCTTGGGGATCATGCCGCCGGCGATCACGCCGCTGCCGACCAGTTCCTGGATCTCGGCCGCATTCAGCGACGGGATGACCGTCTTCGTGCCGTCCGCATCTGTGCGCATGACGCCGGGAACGTCGGTCAGCATCATCAGCTTCTCCGCCTTCAGGGCTGCGGCGACTTCGCCGGCTACCGTGTCGGCATTGATGTTGTAGCTTTCGCCGTCCGGGCCGATGCCGATTGGCGCGACGACGGGAATGTACTCGTCGCTGGCCAGCTTCTCGAGCAGCGCGGCGTTGATTCGCGTGATCCGGCCGACATACCCGATGTCGACCGGACGCCCCTCCTCGTCCTCGGTCATCCGGACGCACTCGATG
>CAYOHO010000358.1:0-2857 GCA_964403755.1 uncultured Oscillospiraceae bacterium | reverse complement strand
CGACCTGGTTCCGGCCGGACCGTCCGGCGTGCGGCGTCCCCGAAATGGCTCTGGCAGCCACGGCCAGGCAGAGTCGGTCGAGGAGGTTGCGGCCGAGATGGGCTGGGCAGCCCGGGAACCGGACGAACTGGCCGGCGCCGAGGAACTGGCTGCGCCGGAAGCGGAGACCCTGCTCGAGAGTGAGGAGGAAGAGGAGTCCGAAGAAGAAACGGCCCTCTCCGAGCTCGAGACGGAGGCACCGGCCCATGCCGAGCCTGGTGCCGTGGACGATTCCGTACGGCTCTACCTGCGCGAGATCGGCCGCTACCAGCTGCTCAGCGGCGAGGAGGAGCTGTCGCTCGCCCGGCGCATCAGCGAGGGGGACGATGAAGCCCGGCGCTGTCTCTGTGAATCGAACCTGCGTCTGGTCGTCAGCATTGCCAAGAAATACACCGGCCGCGGCCTGCCGTTCCTCGACCTGATCCAGGAGGGCAACCTCGGCCTGATGCGCGCCGTCGAGAAGTTCGACTATCTGCGCGGCTTCAAGTTCAGCACCTATGCCACCTGGTGGATCCGCCAGTCGATCACGCGGGCGCTGGCCGACCAGAGCCGGATCATCCGGGTTCCGGTCCACATGGTGGAGAACATCAACCGGCTGATGCGCCTGCAGCGGGAACAGATGCAGGAGCAGGGCCGCGAGCTCAGCCTCGAGGAGCTGGCGCGCTGCACCAAGCTCTCGGTCGACCGGGTTCAGCAGATCTTCCAGGCCTCGATCGATCCGGTCTCAATCGACAAGCCGGTCGGTGAGGAGGATGACAGCATTCTCGGCGACTTCATCCAGGACCAGGACACGCCATCGCCTGCCGACGAAGTGGAGTCGATCATGCTGCGCGAGCAGATGAAAAAGCTGGTCCACGAGCTGTCGCCGCGCGAAGAGGCCGTGATCCAGATGCGCTTCGGCCTGCTTGACGGCAAGACCCATACACTGGAGGAAGTGGGTCGCCATTTCCATGTCACCCGTGAGCGCATCCGTCAGATCGAGGCGAAGGCGCTGCGCAAGCTGCGCCACCCGGAGCGCAGCCGCAAGATCCGGGATGCCATTGATGGCTGAGCCGATCCGGCTGCCCGCCGCCGGCACCATGGGCGATACCAAAACCGGGTGCGGCGGCCGGAAGGGGAGAGGACCGATGACAGTCAGCCAGGAGATACAGGGCGATTCAGGAAAGCCAGTTCGCGGGCCCGCTCTTTCGCCGCGCCTGCAGATGGTCGCGCGTCTGATCCCCGACGGCCAGCGCCTGATTGACATTGGCACCGACCATGCCTACCTGCCGATCCATGCCGTCCTGGGCGGCCGCTTCCAGGAGGCGGTCGCCGCGGATGTCCGCCCGGGTCCGCTTGAGAAGGCCAGCTGCAACATCGAACGCTTCGGCTGTCTGGGCCGCATCTGCACAGCACAGGCCGATGGCCTGCAGGGATTCAGTCTGCAGGACGGCGACGTGGTGGTGATGGCCGGTCTCGGCGGCCTCGAGATGGTGGACATTCTGCGCGAAGCGCCTTTCAGCTGGCCGCGCCTGGTGCTTCAGCCCCAGAAGAGCGCATCGGACCTGCGCCGACATCTGGCTCAAAACGGCTACGTCATCCGTCAGGAGACACTCAGTCTGGATGGCGCCCGGCTCTACCTCGGCATTGCGGCCGAATATGCGCCCGCCGAATCGGCAGCGGCGCCGGTCGATCCGGTTGACCTGTATATTGGTCCTGCTCTGCGCCGTGAACAGCCGCCGCTCTTCGAGCACTACCTGCTCCGGGAGCGCATCCTGGTGACGCGCGCCATGCTCCGCCAGCCGCTGCTTGCCAGCGTGCGCCAGGCAATCGACCAGCTGCTGGCTGCCATGGGTTCCGCAGCACTGCCGGAAGAACCGGCGGAGAGGATGAACCATGCTGCTTTCTGATCTGCTTGCCGGCCTCGACCAGCTGATTCCGTTCCGCTATGCCGAATCCTGGGACAAGGTCGGGCTCCATATCGGCGATCCCGGACGCACCATCCGGCGCGTCCTGCTGGCACTCGACCTGACCAGCGGCGCCATTGATGCAGCCTGCAGCCAGCAAGCCGACCTGATCCTCTGCCATCATCCGCCGATCTTCAGCCCGCTCGCCGGTCTGCGGGCCGACCGGCCAACCGAATGGCTCCCTGTGCGGGCCCTGCAGGCAAACCTGGCCGTCGCTGCGCTTCACACCAACCTTGATGCCGTTCCGGGCGGGGTTGCCGACCAGTTTGCCTCCCTGATCGGACTTCAGGATGTCACGACATTTGTGCCGCTTGGTTCCGAAGCAGGACCAGCGACAGCAGGACCAGCGACAGCAGGACCAGCGACAGCAGGACCGTCGACAGCTGAACCAATGCAGCCGGAATCCGCCAGCCGGAAGGCAAGTGCCTGGGCGCTGGCCTATCCGGCATCGCCGGGCTTCGGGCGCTGTGGCTCGCTGCCGCAGCCGCTCGCCCTGGCTGAACTGGCCGGACTGCTGCGCCAGCGGCTGGCAACGCCCTGGCTCATGGTGGCGGCTCCGCACGGGCGACCGGTTCGCCGGATCACCGTCTGCCCCGGCAGCTACGACGGCAGCTGGACACCACTGGCCGTCGCGCAGGGCACCGAGGCCCTCGTGACCGGCGAGATCAAGTACCACGACCGTCTGCTGCTGACCGAGGCCGGCATTCCGGTGATCGCCGTCGGCCATGATGTTTCCGAGCGGGTGGTCCTTTCGCCGCTGGCTGAACTGCTGGCCGGGGTCTGGCCGGAACTGGCGTTTGCCGTCGAACCGGGATTCGATTATAATAAAATGGCTTTCTGAGCAAGCCAGACAACCGCGGGCGCAGGCCGAA
>CAYOHO010000357.1:0-2858 GCA_964403755.1 uncultured Oscillospiraceae bacterium | reverse complement strand
CCCGACTGGTTTCAGAATGGTTGTGCGCTTGCGCAACGCCCGATACCGGAGTAGCATGGATTCGTATCATGCCAAAAGCGGCTGGCAGCCTGAACGGGATATGCCAGGCCAGCTTGGGCCCGGTTCCTGATGGAGTAGCGAGACATGGATTTTATCAGAGAATATTTCACGAGTCTGGGTGAACATCTCCGCGAGGAGCTCCAGATCGGCAATATCGGACAAGCGATCAGCGAGGCGATCGTTCCCAAGAACCTCCTCGCGGTCAACATCCCCGGCCTGGGCGTCGTGCATATCACCGACGCCGTGGTCGCGACCTGGGTCGTCATGGTGGCCATCTTCGTGATTGGCTGGTTCTTCGGCCGCCGTCGCGAGCATGTCCCGACCACCCGGCGCCAGCTTATCGCCGAGATGCTGGTCGATACCATGCTGAACCTCTGCCGCGATGCCGGCATGAACGTGCAGCAGTCCGAGATGGTCGCCCCGTTTGTCGGCACCATCGCCCTGTTCATCACCTTCTCGAACCTGGCCTCGATGTTCCACATCCCGCCGCCGGCCAAGAACCCGGCCTTCCCGATCTCGCTCGCCCTGTTCACAGTCGGCTACGTCATCTACATGTCGATCCGCTTTGTCGGCATCAAGGGCTTCTGGGATTCGCTGACCTACCCGCGCGCCATGCTGCTGCCCTTCCGCATCCTCGACTATTTCATCAAGCCGATGTCGCTCTCGCTCCGACTCTTCGGCAACATCTTCGGCGCCTTCATCCTCATGGAGTTCATCTACCTGATCCTGCCGGCCGTCCTGCCTGGCATTGTCGGCCTCTGGTTCGACCTCGGCGACGGCATCCTTCAGGGCGTGATCTTCACCTACCTCAGCGTGACCTACATCGGCGAGACGATCGAGGGCGCCCATGCCGCCCACGAAGCCCATGAGGCCGCCCACGCCGCCAAGGCTGCCGGGCACTGACCATCGAACGACACCGCACACCGCCGCCGCGGCAGCGCCAGCCCCAGTCGGCCTGCCGACAGAACACCGGAACTTGCGATTCGCGCCAGCCAACGAGACGTGCGACACGCGCAGGATATAAGGAATTGACTCAAGGAGGCTTCAGATCATGGAACGTGGACTCATCGCCCTGGGCGCTGCCCTGGCCATCGCAATCGCCGCCGGCTGCGCCGGACTCGGCATCGGCTCGGCCTCGGGCAAGGCATTTGAATCAGCTGCCCGTCAGCCGGAAATCGCCGGCCGCATCCAGGCCATGCTGATGACCGCCATCGTCTTCATCGAGGCGACGGCCATCTACGCACTGGTGGTCAGCCTGCTGCTCATCTTCGCCTTCTAGCCGACAACGAACGGAGTGATCGCATGTTTACGCCCGAAGCTGTAGCCGGCTATACAAGCACGGCATTATTCACCATCATCAACCTGCTGGTGACGTACTTCGTCCTTTACCGGCTGCTGTTCAAGCCCATCATGAAGGTCCTGGCCACGCGCCGGGAGAACCTCGAGCAGCAGCTGAAGGACAGCGAGACGAAGGCCGAGGAGGCCGCACGCCAGATCGCCGAAGCCAACCGGCGCATCCAGTCGTCCAGCCGCGAGGCCGGCGAGATCGTCGCCAATGCCCGCAGCCAGGCGGAGGTCCAGAGCGAGTCGATCCTTTCTGAAGCCCGCAAGCAGGCAGCTGGAATGGTTTCGCGCGCGGACGCCGAGATCGCGCGCATGCGCACGACCATGCTCAATGAGGTCCGCGACGAGGTCGCCGACCTGTCCGTGGCCATCGCCTCGAAGGTCATCGGCCATGTCATGGACCAGAAGCAGCAGCAGGACCTGGTCGAACTGTACCTCGACCAGCACATGGTCACGGCCGCTGCCGGAACACCTGAGACGACCGCGGCTGAGGCACCTGTATCCGCTGCGCTAGCCGAAGCCGTTGTGCCGGCCGCTGTGCCGGCAACTGCAGCCGCTGCCCCTGCTGTGCCTGCCTCGACCGCCCCTTCTGCGGAAGCCGGGAAGAGGTGACGCCGCATGGCTGAACCGTCCTTCCGTGTCATCCGCATCGTCACGGCCGCCCCGCTTGACAAGGAAAAGAGCGACAGTGTGGCAGCCCGCTTTGCCGAGCAGCATGGCATTGCCCATTACGAGGTCCATACCGAGACTGACCCGTCGCTGATCGGCGGCATGGTCATCTTCGCCGGCGGCTTCCGCTACGACTACAGCATCAAGGGCCAGCTCGGCCGCATCGTCTCCCAGCTCAAGTCCCAGAAGCCGCTTGAAGAGGCAGACGAGAAGGCGCTGAACGAGAAGATCCACGACAACCTGGCCGAGGCGCTCGATGCGTTCGGCGAAGCGCCGATCGCGCCCAATGGCCAGGACGACTTCTGGCATACGGAGCCGGCACAGCTTGAGAATGCCGACGGCACCCCCCGGCTGATGCTCGACCATTTCCGTGAGACGCTCGAGACGATGACGACGCCGGCCACGGTCGACGAGATCGGCCAGGTGCTCAGCGTTAGCGACGGCGTCGCCTATGTGCGCGGCCTGCAGCACGTCAAGAGCAACGAGCTGATCATGTTTACCCGCAGCGTCTTCGGCATTGCCATGAACCTCGAGGAGGAACGCGTCGGTGTCGTGCTGCTGCAGCCGGCCGACCAGGTCCAGGAAGGCAGCATCTGCAAGCGCACCGGGACCACGGTCAGCATTCCCGCCGGCAAGGCGATGCTCGGGCGGGTCGTCGATCCGCTGGGCAATCCGCTCGACGGCTTCGGCGCTATCAGCACCACCGCCCGCCGGCCGCTCGAGGCGCCCGCTCCCAGCATCATCGACCGCCAGCCGGTCACGGTCAGCCTGCATACCGGCATCAC
>CAYOHO010000356.1:0-2861 GCA_964403755.1 uncultured Oscillospiraceae bacterium | reverse complement strand
GGCACGGATCGCCCGGCTGGATCCGGCGCGGGATGTCTGTCTGCCCCGGCCAGCGGTCGGTTACCTCGAGGTCGAAGCTGCGCGCCTGGCGTTCGATGCCGGCCTCGATGCGTACCGACTTCCAGCCGCCGTAATCCTGGCCATTGACGACCAGGCGCACGGCGTTGGTGGGGTCAGCGAGGTTGGCAAATTCGGTCATCGCGTGACCACCCTCATCGGTTGGGCCGGCACGAAGCCGGGATGGCGGATGCCATTGCGCGCGACGATATCGGCGTCGCGGGCGGCGTCCTCGTAGTAGTCGTAGGCCAGCACCAGGGCCGGCATCACCTCGGGCGGCGTCAGTGTCGTGAGGCGGGCATTCTCGCGGGCGCGCGTGGTCAAGTCTTTCCAGACAGCCAGCCGCGCCACCTGCAGGGCTTCATACACCTGGTCGGTGGCCGTCAGCGATTCCTTGTCGATCGCCGCGATCAGGTCATCGCGGACAGCAATCATGTCGGTGTAACTGACCATCGGCTTTGCCGACGATCCGGCCGTCACCACGCCCTGCGTCAGGCCGGCCCGCGGCGAATCGATGCGGGTACCGACCAGGCTGGAAGCACCAACTGCCTGCGCCAGCAAAGCCTGACGGCCGAGCGCATAGACGGCGCAGGCATTCTGGTCGGCCTGCTTGCGCGATGGCGTATAGACCGACGACGGCGTCGGCGAACTCATCTTGCCGCTGGAGCCGACCCGGGAAATGGAGCGAACGATGGAACTCCAGGCCGTCACGGTGGTGGCCAGCCCGGATAGCCCGAAAGCCCCCATGATCTTCCAGCCCAGCGAACTCGGATTCGAGACCAGGGCAATCGCCGTCGACACCGTGGTGGCGAGGCTGTTGGCATATTCCAGAATCTTGCCGATTTCGCTCGAGGAGACGATGCCCAGCATGTCGCCCAGGTTGCCGTTGGCAGCCGCCGCGACAAAGTCCTGGAATCCCTTCACCGAGAAGCGATCGGCGAATGACGCCACCGAGGCAGACTCCAGGGCGGACGCAGCATTGCGCGTGGCGGCCTGCGTCGAGCTTTGCGCCGCGGGGAACTCCAGCTCGCCGGACTCGATGAAGGCCATCGAGAAGCGGGCCACGCCCAGGGCGGCGTCGAAGGAGACCCGCGCCGGTTCCTTGAGGCTGACCTGCAGGGTACCGAACCACGGATGCACGAGGGTCCCCGGCCCGGCTTCCTCGAGCGCACTGAGTAGGCTGTTCGCCTGGTCGACGTAATCCTCGCCCACCACGAAACCGTAGAAGCTCAGGTCGCGCGTGGCGCGGCCCAGGTCTTCCACGTAGGGCTTATCGCGCTGCGGATACTCATGCAGCTGCGTGCGACGGCCTGCGCCCAGCTCGGTGGATTCCACCTGGAACGGGACGCCCCGGAAACTGGCCGGGCGCAGGCTGTCGGAGAGTTTCTTCTTTTCGGCCATTACGGCATTCCCATGGCGTAGCTGCGATAGCCCACGTTGGTATTGACCGGCACATCGCCGCCGGCCTTACTTTGCTCGACCCGCATCCCGGGCGGTGCATCCTTGAAGCTGACCTCGATCTGGCCGGAGGCCTTGACCTGAGCAGCCGGCGCCACCAGGGACGAGCGATCAGCACCAGCCACGCGCGGCGACATCGGCGAGGATCCTGCAGCCGGCGAGCTGGCAGCCGCCGCGGCGGCCGATTCAGCCGACGGCGACCCTACGCCGAAGAACTGCCCGACCGACTTGGCCAGATCAACAGCCCAGCCAACCAGCGACTGGAACTTCTCGCTCACCCAATCAAAGAAGCCGGAGAACCACTTCTTCAGGGTGTCCCAGTTCTGGTAGATCAGGTAGGCCGCCGTTGCCAGGCCGAGGATGATGCCGAGCGGGTTGGCCATCAGCGCAGCGCCGACCCCGTGAATCGCCACGCCGACCATGCCGAGGGCGCCGCTGATGATGCCGCCGGCACCGGCCGCGAGGCCTGCGATCCACGTAAATGCCGCGCCGATCGCACCGATCGGGCCGGCCGTCATCACCGCCATAGTCACCACGCGCGCCATCGCCATCAGCGAGACGTTGCCGGCGATGTAGGCGCGTGCGGCCATCGCCAGGAAGGCGAAGCCGGCGCGGCCAACCGCTCCGACAAGGCCGACCATCGCCATGATGGTCTGGGCGTTGATGATTACCGCAAGCAGGATCAGCGCGTTTTTCGCACCTCCAACCCAATCGACCAGGACGCCGAGCGACTTGGCGAAATTCTTGGCCCCCTGGATGATGCCGCTCCAGTCGATCTGCCGGATGCCAGCGACGAGGTCGCGGGCGAATTCTTTGACGCCGGTCGAGACCAGCTTCCGGTTGGCAGCGCCCCACTGGATGATGTCCTCGATCACCGGCCCGAGGACCGGCACCAGCTCTTTGGCGATTGTGTTCTGGAAGCCCTTGGTGACGAATTCCAGATCCTTGAACTTGTCGCCGAGATCCTTGGCCCCTTTGAGGTCGGCCAGGTTCATCACGCCCTTGAGTCGCTTGAAGCGATCCAGGCTCGAATTGATGCCATCCGACCCTTCCATCAGGAGCGGCACCATTTCCTGCCAGCTCTTACCGAACAGCGCCATCCCCATGCGCGCCTGCACCACCGGGTTCTGATTGCGCACGAAGGCATCGGACAATTGCGGCAGGATGTCGATGCCGGCCTTGAGCTGGCCGTTGGCATCGCGCATGCCGATGCCGAGCTTCTTCATCAGCCCGGCTAGATCCTTGTTCTTGCCGGCGGTGGCATCGCCGAGCTGCTTGTTCAGTTTCGCCATGCCGAGCTGCAGGGACTCGACCGCCTCGCGGGTCTTGACCAGGTTGGCACTCTG
>CAYOHO010000355.1:0-2887 GCA_964403755.1 uncultured Oscillospiraceae bacterium | reverse complement strand
CGCATGTCGCCCCAGCGCGCCGAGCCCAGCGGGTCGACGTCTTCCTGCCCGGCCAGCGCGGGCCGGACAGTCAGCAGCGCCGCCAGGAAGATGGCGGCCAAGCCTGTCATCGGATTCATGTCTCACTCCACTTTCGCCCTGCGGGCTGTTATGGGCAATGAGACTGCAAGTGGCGTGCCAATCCACAATGGCTGCGCCGGCGGCCCTGCTGGCCTCGCGGCGCGGGTAAACTGTTCAAGCCTGGAGCAGTTGTTGCCTTTTGCAGCAGGGCGCAAACCGCCGCCCGTCGCCAGCCAGCGGCCTTTTGATGCTAACGTATCACTTTTGCCAGAGAGGTCGATCATGAAACTCTTGCGTCACTTGGCCATCGTTCTGCCATTTTTCGGACTTGTCGCGTGCAGCGACAGCAGCGGCCCCTCCCTGTCCACCGTCAGCGGCGCCAACGCCCCGGCCAGTCAGACGACGCCGGCGCCGGCCAGGAAGAAGATCGGCTTCGTGATGAAGACGCTGACCAATCCCTTCTTCATCGAGATGGAGAAAGGCGCCCGGCGCGCCGAGCAGGAACTGAACATCGAACTGCTGGTGAAGACCGCCGCCCAGGAAACCTCGATCGAACAGCAGATCCAGATCGTCGAGGACCTGATCGCCGCCGGCGTGGACGCCATCGTCATCGCCCCCGGCGATTCGCAGCGCCTGGTGCCGGTGCTGAAGAAGGCCAGCGACGCCGGCATCAAGCTGGTCAACATTGACAACCGCCTGGACGCCGAGGCGATCCGCCAGGCTGGCGGCAAGGAGATTCCCTTCATCAGCGTCGATAACGAAAAATCGGCCTACCGTTCCGCCGCCTTCATCGCCGAGGGCGCGCCGGCCGGCACCCAGGCGGCCATCCTCGAAGGCATCCGCAGCGCCGACAATGCCCGCCAGCGGATGGAAGGCGCCCGCCGCGCCTTCGCCGACAACCCGAACATCCGCCTGGTCGCCAGCGAGAGCGCCAACTGGAAGATCGACGAAGGCTATGCCGTGACCAAGCAGATGTTTGCCCGCCACCCGGAAATCCGCCTGCTTTTCGCGGCCAACGACATGATGGCGCTCGGCGCCCTCAAGTACCTTGCAGAAACCAAGCGCAGCGAGGTCAAGGTGGCTTCCTACGATGCCCTGGAGGAAGCGGTTGCCGAAGTGCGGGCCGGGCGCCTCGCAGTCACCGTCGACCAGCAGGCCGCCGAGCAGGGATTCCAGGGCGTCCTGCTTGCCACCCGCCTGATCAAGGGCGATGCCGTGCCGGCGCTGATGCTGATCGACACCCGTCTGGTCACCCGCGCCTCCCTCAACTGATCCACGCCGCGCCCGTCGCCGGCAAGCCAAAGTCGTGATTTCCAGGCCCCACTTCAACATCACCGCCAAGATGGTCGGCTACCTGCTGGCCGCCGGCGTCGTTCCCCTGCTGATCTTCGGGCTGGCCGCCTTCCAGATCGCGCGCGACATCGTCATCACCCAGGCCGGCGAATACAACCAGCGCCTGATGACCGACACGGCGGCCTACCTGCGCCTCTACCGCAACCAGGTCGAGGACCTGGCGGCGAGCATCGTCGGCAACGAGGCGATCGCCGGCGCCCTGCGCGACGCCGACCGGGGAACGGCAAACAGCTACGAAACGCTGAACACCAAGGCGCAGATCGGCTACATCCTGAACGGCTTCGTCCGCGTCAAGGGGCTGGTCTCGATCGACCTGTTCTCGATGCGCGGCGAGCACTTCCATGTCGGCGAAACGCTCAACGTCCGCGGCCTCAAGGTGGAAGCGCTGCGCCGGATGCTCGACGAGGCGGCGGCAGCGGACAGCGCGGTGGTCTGGCGTGGCATCGAGGACAACATCAACACCGCGTCGGCGCAGAAGAAGGTGATCACGGTCACCCGGCTGATCCGCCATTTCTCCCCGGAAACCGGGACCACCGACACGGTCGGCCTGCTGCTGATCAACCTCAACGACGACGTGGTGCGCGAGTATTTCTCCGCCGACAATGCGCTGGCCGGGCTGCAGCTAATGCTGGTCGACCCGCAGGGCCGCCTGATGTACCACCCCGAGCGCGCGCTGCTCGGCGCCCCGATGGACCCGGCGCTGCTCAAGCAGCTCCGGGAGGGCCCGGCCACCCAGCAGCTGCGGCTGGACGGCCAGGAGGTGATCCTGACCAAGCGGCCGCTCGAAGGCATCGGCGCCTATCTGGTGCTGTCCACGCCGCTCGCCCTGCATACCGCGCCGGTCAACCGGCTGGCCACCGCAGCGAGCCTGCTGCTCCTGCTCGGCCTGGGCGGCATCGCCCTGCTCGCCCGCTTCTTCGCCCGTACCGTGGTCAGCCCGCTGCGCGCCGTCTCGGAACAGTTCCAGCGCCTGCGCGAGAATCCCGAGGCGACGCTCGCCCCGTTGCCCGAGCCGGCCAAGCAGGACGAGATCGCGGCGCTGATCCAGGGCTTCAACGGTTACCTCGAAAACCTCAGGATCCAGCGCGCCGTCTCCGACGAACTGCAGCGGGCCGAACAGTCGCTGCTGGAAAGCGCACACACGTTGCGCACGGCCATCGAGACCATCGACGAGGCCTTCGTCGTCTTTGACGAAAACGACTGCCTGGTCATCTGCAACGAAAAGTACCGCAACCTCTACGCCGCCTGCCGCGACGCCGTGGTGCCCGGCGCCCGCTTCGCCGAGATCATGCGCCAGGCGGCGGCCGCCGGCGTGTACCCGGAGGCGCAGGGACGCAGCGAGCGCTGGCTGGCCGAGCGCCTGGCGGCGCACGCCGCGGGCACCACCGACATCGAGGAAGCGCTGGGCGAAGACCGCTGGTTGCGCATCGTCGAACGGCGGACGCCGACCAACCATGTAGTCGGTTTCTACATG
>CAYOHO010000354.1:0-2894 GCA_964403755.1 uncultured Oscillospiraceae bacterium | reverse complement strand
GGCACGGTGGCCTATTCCATCGCCGACATCTATGTCAGCGACCTGAAGTACTTCCGGACCGCCTTCGCCGGCGGCAAGTACGGCCGCGGCCTGACCGACACGGTCATCGACATGGCGCTGCGCAACAAGGCCATCACGGCGCTGTCGGGCGACTACTACGGCATCCGCGACAAGGGCATCGTCATCCGCAACGGCGTGCTTTACCGCGACGTGCTCTTCCAGGATGTCTGCATCCTCAACAACGACGGCAGCATGCAGACCTTCACGGCCGGCGCCTTCGACATTGCGGCCGTCACCCGGCGCGGCGCCTGGCAGGGCTGGTCCTTCGGCCCGATGCTGCTGAAGGACGGCCAGCCCATGACCGCCTTCAACAGCAACGTCACGGTCGCCAATCCGCGCGGCGCCATCGGCTACTTCGAGCCGGGCCACTACTGCTTTGTCCTGGTCGACGGCCGCCAGCCCGGCTACTCCGAGGGCATGACCATGAAGCAGCTCTCGCAGCTGTTCTACGACCTGGGCTGCAAGGCGGCCTACAACCTTGACGGCGGCCAGTCGGCGACCCTGACCTTCGAGGATGCCATCTTCAACCGGCCCTATCAGGGTGGGCGCGAGATCAGCGACATCGTCTGCATCGTCGACGCGTAACCGAGGAGGCATCATGCTCAAGCGCGCCATCCCCCATATCAGCCTGGTCATTGCCCTCATGATGCTGGCCCTGTTCATCATCGACCGGGTCAACGAGGCCATGAACTTCATCGGCAACGATGTCTTTGACTGGCTGCTGCTTTTGTTCTGCCTCAGCGCCATCGCCACCGCCGTCCGTCTGATCGCCCAGGACCGCCGCCGCCCCTGAATCACTGACTGCCCAGGACCGCCGGCGCCCCTGAAGCACTGACTGCCCAGGACCGCCGGCGGGCCTCAGGCGCCGCCGGTCAGGATCGCCTGGCCCGCCGCCGCCGCCGGAGCGCCGCCGGAACGGCTGGCGGCCGCAGCCGCCTGGCAGGCGCTTGGCTTGACAGACGCTGGCGCTCATTCCACAATGGATCGGTAATGGCCCGCGTGCGGGCCGCCGGAGAGCAGACTGCGCGCGCTCGGCGCCTGCCGGCGCAACGTCTGTCTTCAGGCAGAGATCCCAGGAGGTACAGGTCATGATGAAGGTCCTGGTCACGCCCCGGTCGTTTGGCAAGACCGATCCGCGGGCATATGCCCTGCTTGAGCAGGCTGGCTTCGAGGTCGTCCGCAACCCCGCCGGCACGATCCTGACGGAGGACCAGCTGGCTTCGCTGCTGGCTGACTGCGACGGCGTCGTCCTCGGCGTCGATCCGCTGACCGCCCGTGTGCTTGAGGCTGCCCCGCGTCTCAAGGCTGTCGCCAAGTATGGTGTCGGCATGGACAATATCGATCTCGATGCCTGCCGCGCCCGCGGCATCCGTGTCTCGAAGACGGTCGGCGCCAATGCCGATGCCGTTGCCGACTACGCCTTCGCGCTCATGCTGGCCCTGTCCCGCCAGTTGCTGCCGATCGATGCCCTCTGCCGCAAGGACAGCTGGCAGAAGCTCACGACCCTTGATGTCAGCGGCCGCACCCTCGGCCTGTTCGGCTTTGGCGCGATCGGCCGCAACGTGGCCCGCCGCGCTGCCGGCTTCGACATGACGGTCATGGCCTACGATGTTGTCTGGGATGACGACTATGCCGCCGCCAATGGCATCATTCGCGCCACCCCCGACGAGATCTGCGCCAAGGCCGACTTCATCAGCCTCCACCTGCCGCTGCTCCCCGAGACGCGCAACTTCATCGACAGCCGCCGGCTGGCCCTGATGAAGCCGACAGCCATCCTCGTCAACACCGCCCGCGGCGGGCTCGTCGACGAAGCCGCCCTGCTCGATGCGCTCAAGGAGAAGCGCCTCTACGGCGCCGGCATCGATGTCTTCGAGACCGAACCCCCGGCCGACAAGTCCTGGTACCAGCTTCCCAACGTCGTACTCGGCTCGCACTGTGCGGCATCGACCCAGGGCGCCACGGAACAGATGGGGCGCATGGCGGCCGAGAACCTGATCCGTGACCTGACTGCGGCCGATGCCGCTACCGGAGCCTGAATGGCACCGGCGGAAATGCCGGACGAGCGGGCCGGCCAGACGACAAGCGACGAGATCTACGCCTGGCTGCGCGACCAGATCGTAGCCGGCACGCTGCGGGTCGGCGACCGCATTCCTTCCGAGACCGAGCTCTGCGAGCGCTGGCAGACGAGCCGCGGCACGGTCCGCCAGGCCCTCGAGCGCCTGATCCTGCTCGGCATCATCACGAAGGTCCGGGGCAGCGGCTCCTACGTGGCCTCGAGCAGCCGATTGCTTGAGGATCCGCTGCTGCTGCTCGTCCTGTTCCGCGACCATGACCTGACCGAGCTGCTCCAGTTCCGCCGGACGCTCGACGTCGGCGCCGCCCGGCTCTGCGCCGAGATGCGCACCGGGGAGGACCTGGCGGCCATGCATGCGGCGCTGGCCGACATGCAGACCGTTCTCGACGGACCCGGCTACTCGGAGGCCGACATGGCCTTCCACGTGGCCATTGCCCGCGGCACGCACAACGCCATCCACATGCGCTTCTACACCATGCTCCAGATCGTTCTCCGCCAGCACATCACGGACCTCAACCGCGTCCTCGGCGCCTCCTCTTCGCTCAGCGACCATGTCCAGATCATGGGCGCGATCGAGGAGCAGGACGGCGTGCTTGCCGGCTATTTCATGCAGAAGCACCTCGACCGCACCCTGCGGGAGTTCCAGGCGGTGCGCGCCCATGGGGAAAAGCCGCCCCGGAACGAGATGCTGTAGGACAACTTTTGCTGTGCCTGTTGTTTCGGAAATTGTCGAAAGCGGCAAATCTGCACGATAGGCACC
>CAYOHO010000353.1:0-2897 GCA_964403755.1 uncultured Oscillospiraceae bacterium | reverse complement strand
GGTCGATCTCGGCCTGGAGGCGGCTGCGGAGCTGTTCCGGGCGTTCATGCAGGCCCTGCTCGACCAGCAGCAGCTCGATTTCGCCGCCGGCGGCCGGGGCGGAAGCGGCGGTCAGGTGGCGCAGCTCATCCTCGAGGACCGCACAGCCGATCAGAAGGGTGCGGCCGGACGGGATTTCCGGGCTGACGTCGGTCTTCATGGGTGGAATGTCCGGCTCGCTTCCGGCTTTCACGGGCAGGTGGCCGTCCAGGCGGCCATGATCAGCTGCACCGCTTCCGGGTAGGCGATGCCAGCCTTGCGGGCCAGGGCCACGGCATCCTCGTATTCCGGATAGCCCTTGCGGATGCCGCCACGGGATGTCACCTTGACGCGGGCGGTTCCATGCGCCGTTGTCACCGTGACCCACTCGCGGGCCATGGTGTGGCGCTCGACCAGCTGGCGCCGGATGCCGATGGTGCCCGTCTCGGCGAAGAGCAGCGCCGCAAGCGCCGTCTCGAGGGCCGGCGGGGCAACGACCTGGACCAGTGTTCCAGGGCGGAACTTCTTCATGTAGACCGGGATGAGGCTGACATCAAAGGCGCCGCTCTTGAGCAGCGCTTCGGCGGCATGGCCAAGCGCCTCGCCGGTGGAGTTGTCGATCTGGCATTCCAGAAGGAGCACGGTGTCGTCCGCCCGGACAGCGGTCGCGTCGGCGGTGCCGGATACGGTGGCGGCAGTGGCGGCGGCAGCGGCAGTGGCGGCGTCCGCTGCGGGAGCGGACGGGGCGGTGGCGGCGCCCGCTGCCGGGAACGACAGCTCGGACGGCTCGCCGACAAACACGCGCAGGGCATTGAGGCGGCCGATCTCGCGCTGGCCGAAGCCATAGCCAACCGCAGACACCTGCAGGGACGGCATGCTGCCGAAACGGCGGCAGAGCGCCTTGACGATGCCCATGCCGGTCGGGGTGATCAGTTCGGTCGGGACTTCGCAGGTGCGGAACGGGATCGACGTGCCCTGCAGCATGCGGGCAACGGCCGGAACCGGAACCGGAATGATGCCATGCTGGCAGCGGATCGTACCGCTGCCGTCAACCAGCGGCGAGCAGACAACCTCATGGATGTCCAGGCTTTCCAGGGCAAGCGCTGCACCGACGATATCGACGATGGAATCGATCGCCCCCACTTCATGGAAATGGACGTCAGCGATGGCAACCCCATGCACCGCGGCTTCTGCTTCGGCAATGACAGCAAAGATCGACTGCGCCGTACGCCGAACGGCCTCATCCAGACCAGCACGGTCGATCAGTTCACGGATCTCGGCGTAGGTGCGGCCATGCGCCTCATGCGCGTGGCTGTGCCCGTGTTCGTGGTCATGGTCATGGCCGTGTGCGTGATCGTGCTCGTGGTCGTGGCCGTGATCGTGGCCATAGTCGAGTGCGTGCTCATGTTCATGATCGTGATCGTGGCCGTGGCCGTGATCGTGCGCATGTTCATGCTCGTGATCATGGCCGTGATCGTGCTCGTGATCGTGGTCATGGTCGTGGCCGTGATCGTGGTCATGGTCGTGTGCGTGACCGTGTTCGTGGATGTGCGGCTGCTGCGGCGCAAGCGTCTGGCGGTCTGCTGCCGCCGCGGCGGCAAGGGTTCCGGCCGGATGCGGCAGCACCTTGACATCGAAGGCGATGCCGGTGATGCCTTGGCGGGCGCCCGGCTCGATTTCAAGCGTGAACTCGTCATCCAGGCCCAGGCACGAAAGGCCGGCCCGGATGTATTCCGGTGAGGCACCGGCAGCCAGCAGGGCGCCCAGGAACATGTCGCCGCTGATGCCGGAGAAGCAGTCGAGATAAAGAATGCGGCTCATGTGCGGTTCCCCCGTGCCAGCTCGAGCTGGCGTCCGATGGTGGCGGCCAGGTAGCCGGCCCCGAAGCCGTTGGCGATGTTCAGGACGGCCACGCCGCTGGCGCAGCTGTTGAGCATCGCCAGCAGGGTGGCGATGCCACCGAAATTGGCACCATAGCCAATGCCGGACGGTACGGCGAAAACCGGCTTGTCGACCAGCCCGCCGAGCACGCTGACCAGGGCGCCTTCCATGCCGGCCACGGCGATGATGACGTCGGCCTGGCGGATATGGTCGATCACGGCCAGCAGACGGTGGACACCGGCGACGCCGACATCGGCATAGCGCTCGACTTTGCAGCCGAGGGTCTCGGCGGTCACGGCAGCCTCCTCTGCGACCGGCTGGTCGGCCGTGCCGGCCGAGACAACGGCGACCAGACCGGCAGGCTGCGGCGGCACGGGGCCGGCAGCGGTGATGATGCGGGCGGTCTCATGGAACACGGCACGCGGGACAATGGTGCGGATCGCCGTGAAATGGTCGGCATTGGCGCGGGTCGCCAGGAGGGCGGCGCCGCTGCGGGTCAGGCTGTCAGCGATCCGGGCGCACTGATCGGGCGTCTTGCCCTCGCAGAAGATCACCTCGGCAAAGCCGTTGCGGGCGGCGCGGGAATGATCGACCCGCGCAAAGCCGAGATCCTCGCAGGTGTCGGCATGCAGCGGGTCAAGGGCGCGCAGGCTGGCGAAGGCGTCGTCCGGGGACAGGCTGCCGTCGCGGATCCGGCCGATGATGTCTTTCAGCTGTTCTTCATTGGTTGGAATCAGCACGTCTGTCTCCTTTGGCTCGCAGGCCCGGACCGTCAGTCTCCCCGGGGCCGGACTTCCATGCTGCCGGTCCGGTAGCCGTCGAGGTCGACGGTGGCATAGTCGAAGCCGCATTCATGCAGGATGCGGCGCAGCAGGCTGATGGTGGCAGCATCGAGGCCTTGTCCGATGAGGCCGGACGGCAGTTCGACCCGGGCAAGCCCGAGATGGTCGCGCACGCGCAGCTGGCCGAAGCCCTCGGCGCGCAGCCGTTCCTCGGCC
>CAYOHO010000352.1:0-2914 GCA_964403755.1 uncultured Oscillospiraceae bacterium | reverse complement strand
GGATCCTGGAAGATCATGCTGACCTTGTTGCCGCGGATCTTCTGCATCTCGCGGTCGGACAGCGGCACGATGTCCTGTCCGTCGAGGATGACCGACCCGGTCTTGATGACGGCCGGCGGCGACGGGTTCAGCTTCATGATCGTCTGGGCCGTCACGCTCTTGCCGCAGCCGGACTCGCCGACAATGCCAAGCGTCTCGCCGCGGTGCAGGTCGAAGGAGACGCCGCGGACGGCCTGGACTTCACCGGCGTAGGTATTGAAGGAGACCCGCAGGTCGCGGATGGACAGGAGCAGCTCCTTGCCGATCCGGCTGCCGCTGGCTTCCGGCGCCGGGCGGTTTTCGGTCTCCGTGCGCGGCGCTTCCGCATTACGGACGTTTTCTTGTTCGCTCATGGTGCGTCTTTACCTCCTCATGCGTGGGTCAAGGACATTGCGCAGCGCGTCGCCGAAGAGGTTGAACGAGAGCATTGTCAGGCTGATGAACGCAGCCGGGATAAACAGCAGCTGCGGGTTGGTGAACAGGGCGGCCTTGCCGTTCTCGCACAGGCTGCCCCAGCTGCACATGGGCTGGGCGACGCCGATGCCGATGTAGCTGAGGAACGACTCGGTGAAGATCGCGCCCGGGATCGCCATGGTCAGGTTGACGATGACGACAGAGAGCGTGTTCGGCAGGATGTGCCGGCGCACGATGCGGGCCCTGGAAGCACCCATTGTCGTTGCGGCGATGACATACTCCTGCTCCTTGATCTGCACCACCTGGCCGCGCACGAGACGCGCCAGGCCGGTCCAGCCGACGGCGGCCATCGCGACAACGATGGTCGTGAGTCCGGGCGGCATGACGACCATCAGCAGGATGACGACGATCAGATAGGGGATGCCGTTGATGATCTCGACGGCACGCATCATCAGGTTGTCGACACGGCCGCCGAGCAAACCGGATATGGAGCCGTAGGGCATGCCGACGATGAAATAGCTGAGGGCGGCGATGAGGCCAATGAACAGGGATACGCGGCCGCCGAACCAGACACGGGTCCAGAAGTCGGCGCCCGATTCGTCAATGCCGAAGATGTGGATCTTGATGTCGCCGCGGACCCAGGCGCTGAGCTTGTCCCAGCCCTGCAGCTTGATGGCGTCCTCGTAGGCCATCGGGCCGGCGGCGCCTTCCTCACGGCAGACCTTGAACATCTCGAACTTGAAGTCGCGGTCGATGTCGTCCCAGTGCTGGATGTCATACTTGAACGGCGAGATCATGGGGAAGATGATGCTGCCGATCAGCATCACGATCAGGAAGACCATGACGACGATGGCGACCTTGTTCTTCCGGAGGCGGCGCCAGGCATCCTGCCAGTAGCTGATGCTGGGGCGGACGCTCTCCATGCTGTGGCGGATGTCGGTGCCGACAACGGTGAAGTCGTCCGGCGTCAGGACGAGCGGAGCGGAGGCTTTGGCTGCGGCATCGGCCGCCGGAAGCGGCTGGCCGGACTTGTTTTTCTCTTTCATGCAATCCTCCCGGTCACTTGGCGATGCGGATCCGAGGATCGACAAAACCATAGGCGATGTCCACGATCATGTTGGCAATGATCAGGAACGCGCCGTAGAACAGCGTGACACCCATGATGACCGTGAAGTCCTGGGTCTGGACGCTGGTCACGAACAGGCGGCCCATGCCGGGAACACCAAAGATGTTCTCGATGACGAACGAGCCGGTCATGACCGCCGCCGTCAGGGGGCCGAGGATCGTGATGACGGGCAGGATCGAGTTGCGGAACATGTGGCGGCGAATGATGGCCCCGCGGGAGAGGCCCTTGGCGCGGGCCGTCTTGATATAGTCCGAGCTGATGACATCCAGCATGCTGCTGCGCATCAGGCGGGAGATCTGGGCCATGGTGCCGAAGGCGAGGGCGATGACCGGCAGGACCTTGCTGGCCTCGTCCTTCCAGCCGGTGATCGGGAACAGCTGCTGGATACCGACCCAGCCGCGTAACAGGCCTGAGAATTCGTAGGCGATGTAGTACTGCATCAGGTAGCCGATGACGAAGCCGGGCATGGAGACGCCGATGATGGCGAGCAGCATGGCGGCTGTGTCCTTCCATTTGCCGGCGTTGAGCGCCGCCGTGATGCCGAGCAGAAGGCCGGCGATGACGGCGAGGATGATCGAGCGGATGCCCAGCTCGAAAGAGTAGGGGATGCCGCGGCTGATGACATCGGCCGTTGGCCGCTTGGATTCAAACGAATAGCCGAAGTCGCCCTGGGCAATATTCTTCATGTAGATGCCGAATTGCTCGATGAGCGGCTTGTCCAGGCCGAACTGGGCCCGGAGGGCAGCCTCGACCGACGCGGGCAGCTTCTTCGGCTTGAGGAACGGGTCGCCCGGCAGGGCCTGCATCATGAAGAATGTCAGGGCTGCGAGCAGTAGCAGGGCTATCAGGGAGTAGAGCACGCGGGTGCTCAGGTATTTTCCCAAAGCGGAACACCTCCGGAAATGGTCTATCGTCCTTGCAACAAGATATCGTCTCGGGGTGCCGTCACCGGCACCCCGGACGATTCTCATTCAGTCATATCGATTGCTGTGGACGGGGTAAGGAGAAGCCGGCGGCTGGCTGGCAGCCGCCGGCTGCAGGTCAATGGTGATCGTTAGCCGGCGATGTATGCGTCAAGGAAGCGGATGTCCTGGAACGGCGAGCGATAGAGGCCAACCAGGTTTGCCTTGGTGGTGTAGTCGCGCATACGGAAGTAGACGGGAGCGATCGGCAGGTCGGTCATCAGCGTCTTTTCCATCTCGATGTAGGTTGCGAAGCGGACCTTCTCATCGGTGGCAGCCGCGGCCTTCTTGACGAGGGCGTCATAAGCCGGGTTGGCATAGCTGGTGTGGTTGTTGCCGTTGCCGGTTGTGAACATGTCGAGGAAGGTCATCG
>CAYOHO010000351.1:0-2926 GCA_964403755.1 uncultured Oscillospiraceae bacterium | reverse complement strand
GATCGGCAGCCGGCTGTTCCAGGCGCTCGAGACCTGGGCCCGCGAGCAGGGCGTGACCCGGCTCGAGCTGACGGTGATGACCCATAACTACACGGCCGTGCGCCTTTACGAAAAGATGGGCTTCATCGTCGAAGGCTACCGCGAGCAGGCCATGTTCGTTGACGGACAGTCTGTGAACGAGTTCTACATGGCGCGGCTGCTGAATCCGGCCGCTCCGCCGCCCGGCGCCGGCTGAACCAGCGAGGGCCAGTCCACAGGCAGACCGAACCGCGACCACCCGCAGGCGGACCGAACCGCGACCGCCCACAGGCGGGCGGCGCCACAACCACGAGCCGCGACCGCCCGCAGGCGGGCGGCGCGGGTTCAGTTCGCAGCAAAGCGGCAGCCGGCGGCGGTGAGCGCGGCCCGGGCGGCCTCCAGGCAATGCGCCTTGACGAGCACATAGTCGGTGTTGTAGGTCGACACGGCATACAGGCTGATGCCCGCATCCGCCAGCGCCGAGGCCAGGCGCGCCAGGATGCCGACCAGGCCGAAATCGAGCGTCCCGACGACGCGAAACGCGCGCCAGCCGGCTTCGACGGCCATGGCATTGGCCGGTGTCCGGGCTTCCGGACAGACAACGGACAGTTCCACATCGGTGCGGGCCAGGAAAAGGAATTCCGCCTGCAGGTCAACCCGGGACAGGTCCGGCACCTGGCAGACGGCAAAGCGATCGTTCAGCAGCTCCAATTCAAGATTCATGGCGTCCTCCCTGCCCCGGTGCGGATCCGGGGTTGCCTCGGGCCTGCGCCGCGCTTTCCGCGGGCGACCGCTTCCATCGCAGCTATCCGTGATTATAGCGGAAGCGCCGGATGCTGGAAATGGCGGATGCCGGAGAAGCCGCAGGCCGGAAATAGCGTGACCTGGAGACTCGGCAGGCCGGATACGGCAAAAGGGAGACAGCGCGTCTGCGCTGTCTCCCTTCCGGTGGGAGGCGGTTTACGGTCAAGGGCCAGGACTTGTGGTCTACCGTTTGTGCTTGTTCCAGATCAGCCCTGGAAGAAGGTCGCCAGCTTGGCGATGGCCTCTTCCTCATCGATGCCGGCCACCTTGACCGTCAGCGGCGTGCCGTAGCCGGCGCCGAGCGACATGATGCCGAGGATGCTCTTGGGGTTGACGCTGGCGTCTTCATGCACCAGGGTGATATCGCTCTTGATGAACTGGCAGATCTTGACGAGCTCGGAGGCGGGGCGGGCGTGAAGCCCTTCCTTGAACGGGACGGTGACAGCGATGGTCTGCATGTCTGGACTCCTTTCTGTTGGCCTTCAGATGGCCTTGCCGGCAGCGGCTTTGGCCTTGGCGGCCGGTTCTGCAGTCTCGATCGGCTTCTTCAGGAAGCCGAGCATGAAGCCGGTGACGACCATGCCAGCGACGATGGACAGCAGGTACATGGGGATGTTGGTGGCGGCGAAGAAGACGAACAGGCCGCCATGGGGCACGCTCAGGGTGCAGTTGAAGAGCATGGAGAGGGCGCCGGTGATGGCGGAGCCGGTCATGATCGAGGGCAGGACGCGCAGCGGGTCGCCGGCGGCAAAGGGGATGGCGCCTTCGGTGATGAAGCTGGCGCCCAGGACCCAGGCAGCCTTGCCGGCTTCATGCTCGGCGAGGGTGAACTTGTTCTTGAAGAGGACGGTGGCCAGGGCGATGCCGAGCGGCGGGGTCATGCCGGCGGCCATGACCGCGGCCATGATGGCGGAGCCGGAGCCGGCGGCGAGGCCGGTGAGGGTGCCGGTGGCGAAGGCGTAGGCTGCCTTGTTGATCGGGCCGCCCATGTCGAAGGCCATCATCAGGCCGAGGAGCAGGCCGAGAAGGACGGCGTTGGTGCCGGACATGCCCTTGAGGAAGTCAAGCATCGCCTTGTTGAGGCTGGCGACGGGGCCGCCGAGGACGGCGAACATCAGGAGGCCGGTGACCAGCGAGCCGAGCACGGGGATGACCAGGACGGGCATGATGCCCTGCAGGGACTTGGGCAGGCGGATGTACTTCTTGATCAGGGCGACGACATAGCCGCCGAGGAAGCCGGCGACGAGGCCGCCGAGGAAGCCGGCATTGAGCTGCATGGCGATCGTGCCGCCGATCATGCCGACTGCGAGGCCGGGCCGGTCAGCGATCGAGTAGGCGATATAGCCGGCCAGGATCGGGACCATCAGGCCGAAGGCGCCGGCGCCGCCGCCGATGCCCATCAGCCAGGCTGCGAGCGAGTCCTTGACTTCAAAGCCCTTGTAGCCGCCGATCAGGAAGCTGAGGGCGATGGCGATGCCGCCGGCGACGACGAACGGGATCATGAAGGAGACGCCGCTCATCAGGTGCTTGTAGATGCCGGTGCGCTGCGCGGAGCGCTCTTCCTTGAGCTTGCTGACCTGGTCGGCCAGGCTGGCGCTGGCCCCGTAGACGGGGGCGCTGAGGGAGCGGTCGATGAGGCCGGCCGCATCCTTGAGGGCATCGCTGACGCCGACCTGCAGCACGCGCTTGCCGGCGAAGCGCTCCATGGGAACGGCTGTGTCGCAGGCGAGGATGATGGCATCGGCTTCGGCGATCTCGGCTTCGGTCAGGTCGTTCTCGACACCGACGGAACCGCGGGTCTCGACCTTGACGCTGTAGCCCTTCTTCTTGGCGGCGTCTTCGATGGCCTCGGCAGCCATGAAGGTGTGGGCAATTCCAGTGGGACAGGCTGTGACGGCAAGAATTTTCATGATTTGTCCTCCTGACGGATCATCTGATTTTGACAGGTCTTGCTGTTGCGGGATTTTGGATTCCGTGGCTCTGGATTTTCGGGTTCCGGCGGGCTGTGTGCCCTGCTTCCGGCACGGGGAAGGCGGTAAGGCTGGCTTTTCGGGCGCAGGGAAGGAACGTCCCGGCTGCATGCGGCCGGACCGGACCTGGGCTT
>CAYOHO010000350.1:0-2931 GCA_964403755.1 uncultured Oscillospiraceae bacterium | reverse complement strand
CGCCCTTCTTCTGCGGGATGGCCAGCGGCACGATCTCGCCGGCGAAGCGGCCTTCGCGGCGGGCGGCGGCGGCCTTCTGCTGCGAGGCGGCGGCGAAGGCGTCCTGCTGCGCGCGTGAGATGCTGAAGCGCTCGGCCACGTTCTCGGCCGTGATGCCCATGTGATAGTCGTTGAAGACATCCCAGAGGCCGTCCGCGACCATGTAGTCCTTGAAGGCGACGTCGCCCATGCGGCTGCCCCAGCGGACATCGGGCGCCAGGTAGGGCACGTTGCTCATCGACTCCATGCCGCCGGCGACGATGCAGGCGGCATCGCCGGCCAGGATGGCGCGGAGGGCGAGCGTGACGCTGTAGAGGCCGGAGCCGCAGACCTTGTTGATCGTCGCGGCCGGGACCTCGACCGGGATGCCGGCCGCCATCGCCGCCTGGCGCGCCGGGTTCTGGCCCTGGCCTCCCTGCAGGACGTTGCCCAGCAGGACCTCGTCCACCTGGTCCGGCCGGACGCCGGCGCGACTGAGGGCTTCGGCGACCACGGCGGCGCCGAGCTGCGCGGCGGTCAACGGCTTGAGGCTGCCGCCGAAGCTGCCGATCGGGGTGCGGCAGAGGCCGAGCAGATACACGTTTTCTTTCATGAAGAACCTCCAGGGCGTGAAATGGGCTCTGGACAACGGCTTCCAGCCTGGGGAACCGCTCGCCCGGCGCAAGGCTGTGCCACGGTTACCGGGCGTTCGGTTCTAGGCCTGGTAAGGGGCGTGGAAGCGACGCTCCCATTCCTCGACCAGCGCCGGCCGGAAGTCCGGATGGGCGATCTCGATCAGCTGGCGGGCGCGCTCGCGCAGCGTCTTGCCGAACAGGTCGGCAATGCCGTACTCAGTGACGATGTAGCGCACATCGTTGCGGTTGGTGGTTACGGCAGCGCCCTGGTCGAGGAACGGCACGATCTTGGAGATCTTGCCGCCGTTCGCGGTCGAGGGCATGGCGATGATCGACTTGCCGCCGCGCGACTTGTTGGCGCCGCGCACGAAGTCGACCTGGCCGCCGACGGCGCTGATCTGCATCAGGCCGACGCTTTCCGACGCGACCTGGCCCATCAGGTCGACCTGCACACAGGAATTGATCGCGACCATCCGGTCGTTCTCGGCGATCACATCCACGTCGTTGACGTAGTCGACCGGCATCATGTGGAACATCGGGTTGTCGTCGGCGAACGCATAGAGGCTGGGCGTGCCCATGAGGAACGAGACGACGAGCTTGCCGGGATGGAGCGTCTTCCGCCGGTTGTTGATGACGCCCTTCTCGATCAGGGTCAGCACGCCGTCCGAGATCATCTCGGAATGGATGCCGAGGTCCTTCTTGTCGTCGAGGAACAGGAGCACGGCGTCCGGCAGGCTGCCGATGCCGAGCTGGATGGTGGCACCGTCCTCGATCAGGCTGGCGCAGTGCCGCCCGATCTCGCGCTCGACTTCGGTGATCGTCGGGCGGGGCAGCTCGATCAGCGGCGCGTCGTGCTCGACGAACCAGTCGATGTCGCTGACGTGGACGAAGCTGTCGCCATGGGTGCGCGGCATGAAGCGGTTGACCTGGGCGATGACCGTCCTGGCGCTGCGGACGGCGCTGACGCCGTAGTCGACCGAGGTGCCGAGGCTGACGTAGCCGTGCTTGTCCGGCGGCGAGACCTGCATCATGAAGACGTCGACCGGCAGGCGGCCGTCCGCGAACAGCGACGGGATCAGCGAGAAGTAGCAGGGCGTGTAGTCGCCGCGCCCCTCCGTGATGGCCTTGCGGCCGGGGGCACCGACAAACAGCGAGTTGTGGCGGAAGTGCTTCTCCATGCCGGGCTGGCAGTAGACGCCCTTGCCCATGCCCACCATGTGGACGATCTCGACGTCATGGAACTGCTCGCGGTTCTCCACCATCGCGTCGATGATGGCGCTGGGCTCGCCGATGGCATGCCCGAAGAGCACGCGGTCGCCGCACTGGACCTTGCCCGCGGCTTCGGTGGTGCTCAGGAGATGGCTCTGGTAGTGCTCCGTCCAGTTCATTGCGGCGCACCCCCTGTCGCGCTGTCGATGCCGGCGATGCGCTTGGCAAACTTGACCTTGGCCGGCAGGTTGGACTGGCGGGCGATCATGATGCGCTGGGCCTGGGGCGAGCCGGCGCCATGCATCGACTCGGTGCGGTAACCGACGGCAGCCGTGCCGAGCGTAATGTTCTCGATCAGGCGCATGATGCGCATGCGCGCTTCGGCAGTCGGTGCCGCCGCCTTCATGTACTTCTCGATGAAGGGGCGGAGCTTCTCGTGCCGCAGGTCGCTGGCCGACGGCATCGTCACCATGACGCCGCCGGCGATGTCCTCGGCCAGGCGGGCGATCTCGTAGGGGAAGCGGGTCACGTTCTGCTTGCAGACATTGGCCAGCAGCAGGTCGATCATGTAGTTGCCGGCCGGCAGCTTCGTGCCCTGGCAGGAGCAGGCGATGCCGCAGGCATAGAGTGTCTCGTTGAGGTGGGTCATCTCGATGATCTTGTCCTTGACGTGTGAGGCCTTGGCGGCGCCGTTGTACTCGGCCGCCAGCGCCGCGGCGCCGATCAGCACATCGCCGACGCCGACCTTGCAGCCACCGTAGCTCTGGCGATGGTAGCCGGCGAAGCGCTCGACCAGCATGCCGGCGAACTCGGCCTCGCCATCCATGAAGATCAGGTGGCTGGGGACAAAGACGTCGTCGAAGATGACCAGCGTCTCATGGCCGCCATAGTTCTTGTTGCCGAGGTCGATGTCGGCCTGCTCCTCGAGCTTGCGGGTGTCGCAGGACTGGCGGCCGTAGATGATGGTGATGCCTTCGCTGTCGGCCGGGATGCCGAAGCAGATCGCGTAGTCCTTGTCCTCGGGCCTCAGCGAGATGGTTGGCATGACGACGACTTCATGCGAGTTGAT
>CAYOHO010000349.1:0-2953 GCA_964403755.1 uncultured Oscillospiraceae bacterium | reverse complement strand
GCCCGGGCGAGGCCGGCTTCGTCAGCCTGTTCGCAGTCGAGGATGACCCGGCGGCCGGCGGCGCGCAGTTCGCGGGCGTGGGCCTGGGCAGCGGCGCGGGCAGCCGGCGCGTAGCCGAGCAGGATCGTCGGCTCGGCGGCCGGCGTCATGATCTGCTGACGGCGCAGGGCGGTGAGGACGAAGTTGAGCCCGATCGAGAAGCCGGTCGCCGACAGGCTGCGCCCGAAGGCCGCCGCCACGGTGTCGTAGCGGCCGCCGCTGAAGAGCGGAAAGCCGAGACCATAGGTGAAGCCCTTGAAGATGGTTCCGGTGTAGTAGTGGAGGCTCTGCAGCATGCCGAGGTCGAGCGAGACATAGTCGAGCAGCCCGTCCTGCTGGAGGAGGAGCAGCACGGCGCGCAGGTTCTCCAGCGCCTCGAGCGCCAGCGGGCTGTCGATCTCGGCCTTGAGCTGGTCGATGACCTCGAACGTGCCGTACAGCTGGGGCATCATCAGCAGGACATTGCGGACAGCCGCCGGCAGGTCGAGCCGGGCGACGAGCTCTTCCAGGGTGACCATCTCCTTGGCGTCGATGGCCCGCTGGAGGGCGAGCGCGTCCTCTTCCGCGATGGCGTAGTCGGTGAGCAGGCCCTTGAAGAAGGCAACCTGGCCGAGCGACACCTGCAGGTCCTCGATGCCGCAGCGGCGGGCGCCGTCGATCGCCAGGGCGATCACTTCGGCATCGGCTTCCGGCGTGGCGCAGCCCATCAGCTCGACGCCGGCCTGGGTGAACTCGCGCTGGCGGCCGCCGCCATGCTCCTGGTAGCGGTACATGTTGCCGATGTAGGAGAGGCGCAGCGGCGGACGGGCGTCGCGCAGCGTGGTGGCGGCCAGGCGGGCGGCCGGGATCGTGCCGTCATAGCGCAGGCAGAGGATGCGGCCCTTCTCGTCAAAGAACTTGAACAGGCCCTCCTGTGGCGCGAATCCGCCGCCGGCAGCGTAGGCATCGTAGAACTCGATCGCCGGGGTCTCGATCTCGCGGTAGCCGCTGGAAGCAAACAGCTGACGCAGGTCGCCCTCGAGCCGCCGCTTGGCTTCGCAGTCATCCGGCAGCCAGTCAAGGACACCATCCGGCGAGTAGAATTTCCAGTTGTTCACGTCGAACCTCCCTGCCCATGCGGCCAGCCCTGTCCCTGCAGCTGTCCCGACCGGTGCTGCCGGTCCGGCCGGCGGTCCGGCGGGCCTTCACGGTACAGGCCGTTGCCGGCGGGGCATCGCCGGCATCCATTACGGGTCATTATAGCGCAGCGAACCGGCTGACGCTTTATCATTGCTTTATCATGGTAAAGCAATAAAGCAATGAACCGAATTATACGGGAGTGACACCGCGTCTGTCAACCCGATTTTGCCGCGCGAGCGACGATATTGGCAAATTCCGGCAGTTCGGCGGAAAAGAGCGGCTGCGTGCCGGCGAAACCGGACAGATGGACAGGCATCCCCGGCGAAGGCCAGCCACAGGGCCTCTGCGGCTCAGGATCCGGGCTGAAAAAGGGACGCCGGGCTTGAAATCCCGGCGTCCCCTCATCCATTTTCCTGTTTTCGTTCCGGGCGCCGTCACCGGCGCGGCCGTCATGCCGGCCTCAGGGCTTCGGCGTCCTTCTGGCGAGCCTTCTCAAGGGCCTGGGCAACGATCATGTCCTTGACCTTCATCAGGCGGGTGAGGTTGCCGCGCTCATTTTCATCCATCTTCATGGAGATCGAGCGGATGGTCTCCTTCAGCTCCGGAATCAGGATGTACTCGAGCGAGTTGACGCGGCGGCGGGTGCGCTCGATCTCGTCGGCCAGCAGCTGGGCTGCCTTTTCCGACTCGGCCAGCTCCAGCATGACCGGGAAGGCCTCGCTCAGCGTGACGATGGCAAGGTCGAGCTCAGGTGCCGTGGCTGCCATGCCGTAGGGCAGGTTCTCGATCTGGCCGCTCAGCAGGTAGGGCGACGTGAAGACGGGCACGTTGACGCTCATGATGTTGCGGGCGTCGACACTGATCGTCAGTGTCTCGTGTCCGGCCATCAGGGCAGCACGCAGCACTTCCGGCGACATGACCGCCCGGGCGAGCAGCATCTGCCTGTTGGCGACAACGAACTTCTCTTCAACCGCCTTGCGCAGGCGCTGGTTCTCACGGACGACATCGAGGAACTGACGCATCAGTTCGTCGCGCTTGTCCTTGAGCAGCTTGTGGCCGCGCCGTGCCGTCACCAGCTGACGCTTGAGGCGCAGCAGTTCCATGCGGTTGGGGTTGACTTGGCGTTTGCTGGCCATGTCGGTTCAATCCTCCTGGCTTCAGGCCTTGCCGTAGTACTGGTCGATGAAATCGTCCTTGATGCGCTTCAGCTCATTGCGGGGCAGCAGCGACAGCAGCTGCCAGCCGATGCTCAGGGTCTCCTCGATCGAGCGTTCGGTTGTGAAGCCCTGCGAGACATAGCGCTGCTCGAAGGCGTCGGCGAACCGGGCATAGATGCGATCGACCTCGCTGAGTGCATCCTCGCCGAGGATGACCTGCAGTTCCTTGGCGTCCTTGCCGCGCGAGTAGGCAGCAAACAGCTGGTTCATCGTATTGGCATGGTCGGCACGAGTCTTGCCCTTGCCGATGCCCTTGTCCTTGAGGCGGGAGAGCGACGGCAGCACATCGATCGGCGGACGCACGCCCTTTTTGTAGAGCTCGCGGTTGAGGATGATCTGGCCCTCCGTGATGTAGCCGGTCAGGTCGGGGATCGGATGGGTCTTGTCGTCATCCGGCATGGTCAGGATCGGCACGAGCGTGATCGAGCCGGCCTTGCCCTTCTGGCGTCCGGCGCGCTCGTACATGGTCGCCAGGTCGGTGTAGAGGTAGCCCGGGTATCCGCGGCGGCCGGGGACCTCCTTGCGGGCGGCGGATACTTCGCGCAGGGCTTCGGCATAATAGGTGATGTCGGTCATGA
>CAYOHO010000348.1:0-2956 GCA_964403755.1 uncultured Oscillospiraceae bacterium | reverse complement strand
TACGCCGAGGTCGACAACTCCCAGGCCGGCTACTTCGAGCAGAATCTGAAAACCCTGCTGATCGGTCAGAAGCTGGCTGCCGGCAGCGCCGCCGCCAACGTGCCGATGTTGGTCTCCCGTACCGACGAGGCGCGCAGCCTGTTCGGCCAGGGCTCCATGCTGGCCCGCATGCACGAGGTCTATCGTGCCAACGACGACTTCGGCGAGATCTGGTGCGTTGCGCTCGACGACGCCGGTGCTGGTGTCGCTGCGGCCGGTACGGTCGTCTTCACCGGCACGACCAGCGCGGCCGGTGCGCTCAACCTCTACATCGGCGCCCAGCGCGTGCAGCTTGCGGTCGCTGCCAACGAGGCCGCCGCCGCCGTTGCCACCGCCCTGGCCGCTGCGATCAATGCCAATGCCAATGCCGAACTGCCGGTCACTGCTTCAGCCGCTGCCGGTACCGTGACGATCACTGCCAAGCACAAGGGCGAAGCCGGCAACGCGATTCGCCTGCAGCTCAACTATCGCGGCAATGCCGGCGGCGAAACCACGCCGGCAGGCCTGGGTGTGGCGATCACCGCCCTGTCCGGCGGTGCCACCAACCCGGATCTGACCGCGGCGCTGGCTGCCCTGGGCGATGAGGAATACGACTTCATCATCCAGCCCTACACCGACACGGCCACGCTCGATGCCTTCACCGCGCTGATGGGCGACACCACCGGCCGCTGGTCCTGGGCAAAGCAGCTCTACGGTCATGTCTACACGGCCAAGCCCGGCACGCTGGTCGCCATCACCACGCTGACCAGCGCCCGCAACGATCAGCACATGACCATCGCCGGCTACGAAGCCGAGGTGCCGAATGCGCCCTGGGAATACGCCGCCGCCTACGGCGCGCGCAACGCCAAGTTCATCGCCATCGACCCGGCCCGGCCGACGCAGACTGGCGAGCTGATCGGCATCCTGCCGGCGCCCCAGGAGAAGCGCTTCCTCATCAGTGAGCGCCAGACCCTGCTGACCAACGGCGCGGCGACCAGCTACGTCGGCGGCGGTGCGGTGCGTGTCGAACGGGCGATCACCACCTACCAGGTCAATCTCTGGAACCAGCCGGACCCCAGCTATCTGGACAGCGAGACGCTGCACACCCTGGCCTACGTGCTGCGCAACCTGCGCTACCGCATCACGCAGAAGTACCCGCGGCACAAGCTGGCCAACGACGGCACCCGCTTCGGCGCCGGCCAGGCCATCGTCACGCCCAAGGTCATCCGCGCCGAGTTGGCGGCGGCCTATGCCGAGATGGAGGCCAACGGCATCGTCGAGAACGCCGATCTGTTCGCCCAGAACCTGATCGTCGAGCGCGACGCCAACAACCCGAACCGGCTGAACGTGCTGTTCCCGCCCGACCTGGTCAATCAGTTGCGCGTCTTCGCCGTCCTGGCGCAGTTCCGCCTGCAATACCCTGCCACCGCCTGATAGGAGTTCAACACCATGGCAAAACGTGTCGCCGGGATCTGCTACGTCAAAGCAGATTCCGCTCAACTGGAAGTGCAGGGCGGGGTCGAGTGCCCCGCCACCGACATGACCCGTGAGACCGTCATGGGTCTCGCCGGCCCGGCCGGTTACAAGGAAACCGCCCGCGCGCCCTACATCAAGCTGACGGCTATCGCCACGCCGGATTTCCCGCGCAAGACGCTGGCCGACTCGACCGACATGACGATCACCGCCGAGCTGGCCAACGGCAGCACCTACGTGCTGTCCGGCGCCTACCTGGTCGGTGAGCCGGCAGTGAATGGCGAGGAAGGAACCATCGAGCTGCAGTTCGAAGGCACGAAGGGGATCTGGCAATGAGCGAAGTCACCATTCCCCTGAGCAAGCCGATCACCGCGCATGGCGCCGAGATCAGCGAGCTGACCCTGCGCGAGCCGGCCGGCGACGACGTCGAGCGCTGTGGCTACCCGCTGGCGATCGACGGCACCAGCGTCATTCCCCAGGCCGCGTCGGTCAGCAAGCTGATCGCCCGCCTGGCCGGCATTCCGCCGTCGTCGGTCAAGCAGCTGTCCATGCCGGACTACAACGCCGCGATGGGGGCCGTACTCGGTTTTTTCGGCGGTACGGACGCTCCGGCGACGCGCTGATCGACCTGGCGTTCGAGCTGGCCTTCTTCTGGAAGGTCAGCCCTGGCGAAACCATGGCCCTGCCGTTTTCCCGCCTGCTGGCGTGGGAGCGGCAGGCCGCACGCATCAACAAGGATCTGAACGATGGCGGGTAACACCTACCTCAAGGCCGTTATCTCTGCGGTCGACAAACTGTCTCCGGTGCTGAAAAACATCAACCGGGCCAGCCGTTCGACCAGGAAGGCTGTCTCGGAGATCGCCAGCGCCGGTGCACAGCTGCGCGATACTCTGACTGGCGTCGTCGCGCCGCTCGGCGCGGTGGCCGGCCTGGGCGCTGCCGCTTCGTTTGGTGGTCTGGTAGGCAAGGTGGTGCAGACGTCTGCACAGTTCGAGAAATTCCAGACGATCCTGGAAACGATCGAAGGTAGCAGCGAAAAGGCCAAGGCCAGCATGGGCTGGGTCAGTGACTTCGCTGCCAAGACCCCGTACGAGCTGCAGGAGGTGACCGACGCCTTCGTCAAGCTCAAGGCCTATGGCATCGATCCGCAGTCCGGCGCGCTCAAGGCGGCTGGCGATGCGGCGGCCGCGATGGGCAAGCCGCTTGAGCAGGCGGTCGAGGCGCTGGCCGATGCCATGACCGGTGAGAACGAGCGTCTCAAGGAATTTGGCATCAAGGCTGCCAAGGTAGGCGACCAGATCGTCTATACCTGGACAGAGAACGGCAAGACCATGGCCGCCAAGGTCAATGCCAACAACAAGGCGATGATCCAGAGCACCCTGCAGGGCATCTGGAACAAGCGCTACGGCGGCGCCATGGACAAGCTGGCCGGCACGTGGGACGGCATGCTCTCCAACCTCAAGGA
>CAYOHO010000347.1:1302-2992 GCA_964403755.1 uncultured Oscillospiraceae bacterium | reverse complement strand
CTGCGGGCAGTCATAGATTTCGGTCGGGATCTCGACGCCGTGGTTGGCCGGTCCCGGGTGCATGATCAGGGCGTCCGGCTTCGCCGCTGCGATCGCCTTGCGGTCGACGGCGAAGAAGCGCGCGTACTCGGAGATCGAGGGGAAGAGCGCCTTCTGCTGGCGCTCGAGCTGCACACGCAGGGCCATGACGACGTCAGCGCCGCGGGTCGCGTCGATGACGGTCGGGCAGACCTTGGCGCCGAGGCGGGCGATGTCGGGCGGCATCAGGGTCGGCGGACCGGCGAGGCGGACCTTCGCGCCCATCTTCGTCAGCAGGTGGATGTTGCTGCGGGCGACGCGGCTGTGGGCGATGTCGCCGATGATCGCGACCTCGAGCCCCTCGAGATGGCCGAGCTTTTCCCTCATGGTGAAGGCATCGAGCAGCGCCTGAGTGGGATGCTCGTTCATGCCGTCTCCGGCGTTGATGACGCTGGCGTTGATCAGCGGGGCGATGCGGTGCGGCGCACCCGACTGCGGGTGGCGCATGATCAGGATGTCGGTCGACATGACGTCGATCGTGCGCACGGTGTCAAGCAGGCTCTCGCCCTTCTGGATGCTGCTGCCCGAGGGCGCGATGTTCGCCGAGGCCGCGCCCATGAACTTGCTGGCCATCTCGAAAGAGAGGCGGGTGCGCGTGCTGTTCTCATAGAACACCGTCACGACCGACAGGCCCTGCAGGTGCGCCGTCTTCTTGGTGCGCGAGTGCAGCACCAGCTTCATGGTGGCGGCGGTGTCGAGGATCAGGCTGATCTCCTCGGCGCTCAGCCCCTGGATGCCGAGCAGGTCCTTATTCTTCAGCTGCATGGTAGCTTTCCCTTCCCGAACCGTCTTCGGCGTCGCGGCCAGCGATGTCGCAGAGGTAGACACCGTCGGAGCCGTCAATCTCGCGCACCTGGACCGAGATCAGCTCGGCGCGCGACGTGGGCACGTTCTTGCCGATGTAGTCGGCGCGGATCGGCAGCTCGCGGTGGCCGCGGTCGACAATGATCGCCAGCTGGATCTGGGCCGGCCGGCCCATGTCGAAGAGGGCCTCGATTGCGGCGCGCACGGTGCGGCCGGTGAAGAGGACATCGTCGACGAGCACGATCTTGAGGCCGTTGATGTTGAACGGGATCGAGGTTCCGTTGATGACCGGGTGCTCGGACAGCATGCTCAGGTCGTCGCGGTAGAAGGTGATGTCGAGGATGCCCACTTCCGGGGCGATGCCCTCGAATTCGCCGATCCGGTCCGCGATGCGCCGGGCCAGCGGCACGCCGCGCCGCTGAATGCCGACGATGCAGAGGTTCTCGACGCCCTTGTTGCGTTCGAGGATTTCATGGGCAATGCGCGTCAGGGCTCGATCGAGCGCCTTCGCGTCCATGAGGGTGGCCTTGGGCGTGCTTTCCGCCATGGTTCCGGCTCCTTTCGGGTGAGACCCGCCTCCGCTGTCCGCCTGCGGCCTGGTCCACCGGCCGTCTATGGCCTGGTGCACCGGCCGTCTGCCGGCGGCGCGGGTCTGCGGGATACAAAAAAGCCCTCTGTCCAGATTGGCAGAAGGCTCCCGAAAATCAAGCGGACCAGGGTCCGGCTCACTCTTCACTTAAGGACTTCCTTCAAGCCTCACAGGACTCGTTAAAGGAAAATTGACTGCACCTAGCATAACGGAAAGCTG
>CAYOHO010000347.1:0-1202 GCA_964403755.1 uncultured Oscillospiraceae bacterium | reverse complement strand
CGCCGATGAACTGGGAGTCGCCGATCAGGGACACCGAGCAGGCCAGCAGGGCGGCAAACGGCAGGGCGCCGGGCGTTCCGGCCAGGCGGAAGTACAGCGTCGTGAAGGCCAGCGAGGCGCCTGTTCCAGGGATCAGTCCGATCACGGCACCGAGCGCGATCGCCATGGCGGCGCGGCCGCTGAGCAGGCTGGTGATCCGGTCGAGGCCAATCAGCAGCACGATGGTATCGATCACGAAGGTCATCATGAAGATCAGCAGGATGACCTGGGAGCAGGTCTCCGCCAGGTCGCCGACGGCATCGCCCACGTCCTCGAACTCGTGTTCGTAGATCTTGCCGAACTCGCGGGTCGTGAAGCGGACGATCAGGCGATAGATCACGACCATCAGGAGACAGAGCATGGCAAGCCAGTCGAGCAGCGGTATGTCGAGCGCATGGACGATGCTGCTCTCGAAGCCGGAAAGGCGCTCGATGGCGGCGATGATGAGGTTGACCGCGAGGCAGGCGGCGAAGAAGATCCAGAAGGCCGTCCCCAGCAGGTGATAGCGGAAATGGTGCAGCTTGTGGCGGAACTTGTCCGGCAGCTCGTGGAAATTCTCGTCCGCCTTGAGTTCGTTCTCGTTGACCGAGGCCGCCGCGTCGGCGGTTCGCAGCTGTTCAGTCCTGGCGCCGCCATAGACCCGGTTCAGGATGCCGCCCGTGATGACGCCGCTCGCCAGCTTGACGGCGGCGATCAGCAGGAAGGCCAGGGGATCGTAGGAGACAACCAGATAAGTCGCCTCTTCACCGTAGCCCATGATGCCGGCGACCAGCGAGCCGAAGCGGATCGAGCCGCGGCGGTACAGGCTGTATTCGAAGAGGAGCGTGCCATCGACCGGGATGAGCGTGAACAGGGTCATCAGCCAGGGCTGGTCCAGGCGGCGCCGCACGAATGTGTCGCGGATCGCATCGCCCTTGCGGTGATCAACCACGCCGAACACCAGCATCAGCACGGCCATGATCGAGCCGACCTCGAAAATGGCGGTCCGGGCTGAGGAAAAGAACAGGGTGAACAGCTGGTCCAGCAGGCTTGGCATGGCGGTTACTTCCTTTCAACCGGCGCCGTTTGAGTACGCCGAGGCTTACTTTTTCCCGAAAAAAGCAAACGCCAGCCGGCGCTTGCGCCGGCTGGCCATGATCTTCTGGTGGGGGTGGTGGGACTCG
>CAYOHO010000346.1:0-3041 GCA_964403755.1 uncultured Oscillospiraceae bacterium | reverse complement strand
TGTGGCAGGAAGGGCTGAGCGTTCGTTTTTTCCAGCTGCTGCCTGTCTTTTCACCGAATGTTTCCGATATCCGCCTTGACGGCCGGCGTGAAGACGCTATAATGAAATTGTAAATGACAAAGATAGTCAAAGTCAAAGTCAATGTCAAAGTCAACGGTGAAGGCAAGTCGCGGCCTTTCAGGGCCAGCATCCGATAACGCCGGAAACCGGCCGCTGACAGGCGCTGACAAGGCCGGTCAGGCCGGGCCGGAAGCAGACAAGGCCGGCCAGGATGGACCTGAACCAGACAAGGCCGGCCAGGATGGACCGGGAACGGAAGGAGGTACTGCCGATGGCGCGAATCAGCGACCTGATCGAAATCCTGATCAAACGCATGATCGAGGAAAACAACGGAATGGTGGAAATCACACGCGGCGAGCTGGCTGATCAGGTCAATTGTGTGCCGTCGCAGATCACCTATGTCCTCTCGACGCGGTTCAGCTGCGGCCAGGGCTATCTGGTCGAGAGCCGGCGCGGCGGCGGCGGCATGATCCGCATCCGACGCGTGGACCTGCCGACCGCGGATGGGTATCTGCTGCACACGCTCAGCCATCTGGGCACAGCCCTGTCGCAGAACCAGGCGGACGTCCTGATCCGGAATTTCCTTGACAACAGCCTGATCAACCTGCGCGAGGCGCGGCTGATCCGTGCCGCCATCTCGGACCGGGCCCTGGCGGACACCGGCATCGAGTACCGGGACCGGCTGCGCTTGAACATTTTCCGGTATATGCTGACCAGCCTGGTTGTCAGGGATATCAGGGGTGGGGAAGACCGATGAACGGTGCAGGCGTGAGAACGCGCCAGAACAGGATTGAAGGAGGGGATACGTGATGAAGTGTGAGCGATGCCAGCAGAACGAGGCGTCCGTGCATATTTCCCAGACCGTGAACGGCCACAAGGAGGAGCATCATCTGTGTGCGGCCTGTGCCCAGGAGAGCGGTCTGGAATCCTCGTTCCAGGATCTCTATTCGCCGTTCCTGTCGAGCGGCTTCTTCGGCAGCAGCATCTTCAACCCGACTGGCGGCATTCCGGCTTTCGGCGGCGGCAGCACGACGCCGAGCCGCGAGCTGGTCTGCCCAAACTGCGGCACCACGTTCGAGGCCTTCCGCAAGTCGGGCCTGTTCGGCTGCAGCCAATGCTATGACACATTCCGGGAAAAGCTCGACCCGGTCCTGCGCCGGGTGCAGGGCGGCACGCGCCACATCGGCCGCCAGGTCTGCCGGACCGAGGAATCGAAGGAGCAGCTGATCCTGCGCGCGAAGCTGGATGAGCTGCGCAAGTCCCTGGCCTCCGCCGTCGAACGCGAGGCCTATGAAGAGGCGGCGCGCCTGCGTGACGAAGTCCATGCCCTCGAGGCCCGCATTTGCGACCTGAACGGCCAGAGCCCACCATCGGGACCTGCCGGCCGTGTCGGCAAGGGCGGGAAGAGCGGTTCGACCGGAAACGGCGGAACGCAAGGCAAGGGCAGCCAGTCCGACGAACCAAAGGGAAAGGGGGAGTCCAAATGACCTGGTACATTGACCAGGGGCCGGACAGCGACGTCATCATCAGCAGCCGCGTCCGCCTGGCCCGCAACCTGACGCGCTACCCGTTCCCGCACAAGATGGACCGCGCCCAGTCTGCCCAGGCAGCGCGCGAGATCGTCGATGCCTTCTACCGGGGCGGCGAGGAGCGCCGGCGCAGTTATGTCGATGTCGACCTGGCCGGACTCGCGCCCGAGGACCGGGAGTCCCTGGTCGAGAAGCGCCTGATCAGCGAGGACCTGGCACGCAAGACCGAGGGCGGCCATGCCATCATCAGCCGGGACGAATCCTTCTCCCTCATGGTGAACGAGGAGGACCATATCCGCATCCAGTCGATGAAGGCCGGACTCGACCTGCAGGGCGCCTACCAGGAGGCCTACCTGGTTGCCCTCTCGCTCGAGCAGTCCCTGCCGCTGGCCTACAGCGAGCAGTACGGATTCCTGACCGCCTGCCCGACCAACACGGGAACCGGCATGCGGGCCTCGGTGATGGCGCATCTGCCCGGACTGGTCCAGGCCGGCAGCATCCGTGCCGTCCTCGAGGGACTCGGCAAGATGGGATTCGCTGTCCGTGGGCAGTATGGCGAGGGCAGCAAGGCCGAAGGCAGCCTGTTCCAGATCTCGAACCAGCTGACGCTCGGCCTCTCGGAGGATGATCTCCTTTCCGACCTCGGCCGCATCGTCCAGCAGCTGATCGAGCAGGAGCGGCAGGCCCGCCGCAAGCTCTACCAGAAGCGACCGGTCGAGCTCGAGGACCGCGCCCACCGCGCCCTGGCAATCCTGCGCGGCGCCAGGCTGATGACTACCGAGGAAGCGCAGCGCCTGGTCTCGGATGTCCGGCTCGGCATTGCGCTCGGCATCCTCCACGATGTCGTACCCCAGACCCTGAACCGGATCATGGCCAACATCGGTCCGGCCAGCATCCAGAAGGCCAACGGACGCCCGATGAATCCGCAGGAACGCGACATAGCCCGCTCCACCCTGATTCGCGACCTGCTTGGCTCCTGAGACGAAAAGAAAAGGCGCAGGCAGCCGGATGACGAACCGGCGCAAGCTGCCGGAAAGAGGTAAAGAAGATGATGATCCAGTTTTCAGAACGGGCCGGCGAAGCCCTCGTTCGCAGTTATCAGACCGCCCGCTCCTACCGCATCGACTACATCGGCACGGAGCATCTGCTTATCGGCATCGCCGGTGAGGGCGAAGGCCTGGCGTGCGAAGCGCTGGGCACCTTTGACCTGGACATTGAGAAGCTTGGCGCTGCCGTCACGCAAGTCTCCCGCAAGGAACCGATCGAGATCGAGCCGGACGAGAGCCTGACTGCCGAGAAGATCTCGGCCATGTTTACACCGCGCACCCGCCGGGTCGTCGAGCTGGCGGTCTACGAGGCGCGCAAGCTGCAGCAGACCATCATCGAGCCGGAGCATCTGCTCCTGGGTATCCTTCGTGAAGGCGACAGTGTGGCTTCACGGGTCCTGGCCGG
>CAYOHO010000345.1:0-3044 GCA_964403755.1 uncultured Oscillospiraceae bacterium | reverse complement strand
GTATCGTCGAGAACCGCGGCAGCCAGGATTTCATCCAGGAAGTCTCGGTCCCGATGGAAGAGCAGGTTGAGATCAAGGATGGAAAGAAGAAGACCATCCAGCGCAAGATCTACCCCGGCTACGTTCTGGTGAAGATGGTCCTGACCGACGAGATCTGGTACATTGTCCGCAACACCCGCGGCGTGACCGGCTTTGTCGGCCCCTCCAGCTCGAAGCCCACGCCGCTCACCGACGAGGAGCTCATGCTCATGGGCCTCGAGTCCAGCTGGGAGCCCGTTGTCGACTACGGCGTCGGCGATTCGATCAAGGTCATCAGCGGCCCGCTGGAAAGCTTCATCGGGACCGTCGAGGAGATCAACCTCGAGAAGAAGAAGGTCCGCGTGCTCGTCTCCATGTTCGGCCGCGAAACGCCGGTCGAGCTCGAGCTGCACCAGATCATGCGGATCTGATCCGGCCCGGCGCCCGCAGGGACGCCGTCCGGAACCAAACAGACAGGCTGGCTGCCCCACGGGCTGCCGCCGCGCACCGGACGCCATCCGGAAATGCCGGTTATCCGCGCCGCCAGGCGCAGATGATAGAAGAGAACCAAAACACTATGGGAGGTGGACGTTAAAATGGCAAAGAAAGTCACAGGTTATGTCAAGCTTCAGATACCTGCTGGCAAAGCCACTCCAGCGCCGCCGGTAGGACCAGCCCTTGGCCAGCACGGTGTCAACATCGCCATGTTCGTCAAGGAGTTCAATGAAAGAACCGCAAAGGATGTCGGCCTGATCATTCCGGTCATCATCACCATCTTTGCGGACAGATCCTTTACTTTCATTACGAAGACTCCTCCGGTTCCGGTCCTGCTGAAGAAGGCCTGCAACATCGAGAGCGGTTCGGGCAAGCCGAATCGCGACAAGGTGGCGAAGATCACGAAGTCCGAGGTGATGAAGATCGCCCAGCTCAAGATCATCGACACCAATGCATCTGACCTCGAGTCCTGTGCCCGCATGGTCGCCGGAACAGCCCGCAGCATGGGCATCGTCGTCATTGACGGCTGAGCGGGAAGGAGAGAGCTGAATGAAACGAGGCAAGAGATACAAGGCCGCAGCTGCCCTGCTTGACCGCGCGAGCGTCTACGAGACATCGGAAGCGATCGAGCTCGTCCAGAAGGCCGCCAGCGCCAAGTTCGACGAAACCGTCGAGCTCCACATCAGGCTGGGCGTCGACTCCCGCCATGCCGACCAGCAGGTCCGCGGCGCGGTCGTCCTGCCCCACGGCACCGGCCGCACCAAGCGCGTCCTGGTGTTCGCCAAGGGCCCGAAGGCTGATGAAGCCCGTGAAGCCGGCGCCGATTTCGTGGGTGCCGACGACATGGTCGACAAGATCCGCAACGAAAACTGGTTCGACTACGACGTCGTCGTCGCGACCCCGGACATGATGGGCGTCGTCGGCAAGCTCGGCAAGATCCTCGGTCCCAAGGGCCTGATGCCGAACCCGAAGTCCGGCACCGTCACGATGGACGTCACCAAGGCGATCAACGAGATCAAGGCCGGCAAGATCGAGTACCGTCTCGACAAGACCAACATCATCCACTGCCCGATCGGCAAGGTCTCCTTTGGTCAGCAGAAGCTGTCGGAGAACTTCAAGACGCTCATGGATGCCGTTGTCAAGGCCAAGCCGGCCGCCGCGAAGGGCCAGTACCTGCGCAGCGTGACCATCACCTCCACGATGGGCCCCGGCATCAAGATCAACACCGCCCGCATCGGCTAAGCCCCACGCGGCTGCACCAGCAGCCGTCGTAGACCCACGCAGGCGCGCAGCGTCTGTCGTGAACGGCCACTGCCGACTGTACCGCCCCGGATGTCCGCGACATGGTCCGCCATGCCAGGCAGCCGGGGGACAACTGAATCGATATGCCTTGTGCCAAAGACAGCAGGAGCCCTTCGGGGCGTAAACGGTCGACGTCCTGCCGAGGTCACGGATAGCCATCCACTGCCGCCGCGGTCATCTGACTGCGCGTGTCGCGGAGAGCAGATGTACCCCTCGTGTCAGCCGGCACGAGGGGTATTTTTATCAACCGCATTCTGAACAAGGAGGTAACAACATATGCCCAGCAAAAAGGTGCTTCAGGAAAAGCAGGAGATCGTCTCCGGCCTGACCAAGGAGTTCAAGAGCGCCAAGGCGATTGTCTTTGCCGAATACCGCGGCCTGACCGTTGCCCAGGACACCGAGATGCGTGCCGCCATGCGCAAGGCAGGCATCCACTACCAGGTCATCAAGAACACGCTGTCTTCCCGCGCCCTCAAGGATGCCGGGATCGAAGGCGTCGAAGAGCTGGCGAAGGGCCCCACGGCCATCGCCTACAGCACGGAAGATGTCGTCGCTCCGGCCAAGATCGTCAAGCAGTATGCCGACAAGTACGACAAGTTCAAGATGAAGGGCGGCGTCATGGACGGCAAGGCCCTGAGCCTTGACGATGTGACCAAGCTCGCCTCGATCCCCGGCCGCGAAGTCCTCTACGGCCAGATCGTCTGCGGCCTGATCACGCCGATCGCCAGCCTGGCCATGATCCTCAATGCCATCAGCGAAAAGGCAAACGAGCAGGGCGTCACGGAAGTGGCCGCCCTCGCCGCGAAGGCCGAATGACCGCGGCCTGCGCCTGCGCAGGCTGACTGCAGAACGCACCGCGGCCGCCTGGCCGCACCCCCGCTGCCCGTCCTGTCACAGACAGGCGGCACCACAGACGGCCCATATGGCCGATGAAAGGAAGTACTCCCAATGGCAAGCGATAAGATTCAGAAGATCATGGATGATGTCAAGGCGATGACCGTCATCGAGCTCTCCGAGCTCGTGAAGGCTCTCGAAACCGAATTCGGCGTCTCCGCCTCCGCGATGGCGGTTGCCGCCCCCGCCGCCGGCGCCGCTGCTGCTCCGGTCGTCGAAGAGCAGACCGAATTCACCGTCATCCTCAAGGGCCCTGGCGCCAACAAGATCAACGTCATCAAGGCCGTCCGCGAGCTGACCGGCCTTGGCCTCAAGGAAGCCAAGGACCTCGTCGA
>CAYOHO010000344.1:0-3046 GCA_964403755.1 uncultured Oscillospiraceae bacterium | reverse complement strand
TAGGCCATACAGAAACAACCACGAGGACGATTGCGGTTATTGTAGCGAAGCTTACAACAGTTTGCATAAAAAAAGTGATGGACTGATTCTTTTTTCCGTCCAGATAAACCTGCAGCGGTACGCCAAAAAAGAAATACCCCATTACTGCCACAGAAAGCACAAAAAGAGAAAGTGCGGCGACGGGGTCAAAAAAGGTGTCGGGAGTGTTTGGTGCACCCAAATTACTCATTATCCACACTACAATAATAATGTACATTTCAGCATAAAGGCTGTTGAGATAAGGATTTTTAAATATATTATTCATATAATTATTTGTTAGATTTATAAATAAATTGAAGGAATTAAATAACCTTAACCCATCTTTGTTTCGTCAAAAACCTTGCCTTTATTATACACCTAACAAAACTAAACAAAAATACCCAAATTTCTTGGGCATTCTGCTTGCTCGGGGACAGGGACTCGAACCCCGATTAACAGGACCAAAACCTGTCGTCCTACCATTAGACGATCCCCGAAAATAATTTATGACCTGTGACTCAAAGTTTGAGTTGCAGGTTTTAAATTACTTTATAGAAAAGTGTGAGATCCTGAAACAAGTTCAGGATGACAAATGAGAATAGAAAAAATAATGAGATTACCACGTCGGAGCAAAGCTCCTCCTCGCAATGACAAAAAATGCTATTCCCTTCCCTATCAAGATTCTTCGCGAAGTTCAGAATGACCGATGCAACACACCCCCGCACCTCCGCCTTCGCATAAAGCTATGGCGAGACAGGCCTCTCTAGAGGGGAATTAAGCCAAGGATTGCCACGCTTGCCTAGCGAAAACTCGCAATGACATTTGTTGTTTTATCCTTCACTTAATTAGGCCAAAATGACATGAGAAGGCTTTATGCCACCAATTCCCCACCGAACATATTAAGAGCACTATTAACCAAATCTTCCGCCTGCTTTTTTTCCTCAATCACAACCTCTTTGACTTCATAGCCCATCTTCTGAGCTTCATTCAAATCCACAAATTTCATCCTGACTGCAGAACACTTCACTGCCTCGGCTGCCACCTGCTCCACGGCCTGACGATTTTCAGGCTTCTGTAATTTTTCCTTATGAAAAGGATATTGGCACGCCACAATCACCAACCCATCTCTCATTGCAATCGGCTGGCAAGTCTTGAGACAGGCCACCAAAGAATTGTTGCACTTGCGGACATCCTGCACAATGTCACTCCATTCCGCCCGGATGTTTTCAAGTTCAACCACGGAGTCATTTGCAACGTCTGAATTTTCCGAAATGTTTTCTTCTGCCGTTTCTGTTTCCACAACCTCAGGGATAGCCGGCTCCTCCTGCTCTTCTTCCTCTTCTTGAACCTCCTGTTTTCTTTCCATCTTCACCTCTTCCTTTTTTGAAGGACTAACCTTGCTATTATAAGCTGAACTAGGTTTTTCTGTCAATGTAGCATCGTCGGAAATTTGAATCTCCGCAATGGCCAATTCCAAAGGAAGCTGAGGTAGAATCGCACCTTTGATTGCGCCCTGACTTTTGATAAAAGCTCCGATAATTTTGAAAATCCTCGGCACAGTTGTGCTCTCTGCAACTTTTTCCAACTCAGCGATTTGCTCTTTAGTCATTTGAGAAGAAAAATGGCTTTTAATTTCAGGACTCATTTTCACCAACAAAATTCTTCGTAAGTGTTCCACAATCCCCTTATTAAGTTGGGTTAAATCATAGCCATCCTCAGAAACCTTGTTCACATACAAAATTGCCTCGCTATATTTTTGCTCGAGAATCAGTTTAATCACATCCAAAAACACAGAGACTTCCGGCACCGAAAGAATGTCCTGCACCTCTTTCAAGGTTATAATTTTGTCATCCTGCAAAGAAATAATCTGCCCAAAAAGACTTTCGCTGTCACGCATTCCGCCCCCGGAGGTTATGGCGATATATTCCAAGACTCCATCTTCAACCTCAATTTTTTCCGCCTTGGCAATGTCGGAAAGACGCTTGCGAATTTCTTCCACGCGAAGATGCCGAAAATCGAATCTCTGACAGCGAGAAATGATAGTAGCAGGAATTTTGTGAATTTCAGTTGTAGCCAAAATAAAAAGAGCATGCTCTGGCGGTTCTTCAAGCGTCTTGAGGAGCGCATTGAAAGCGCCACGACTCAGCATGTGAACTTCATCTATTATATATACTTTCTTTTTCCCCTTAGAAGGCGTGAAATTTATCCTTTCAACAATATCGCGCATTTTATCAACTTGCGTATGAGTGGCGGCATCAATTTCCATCAAATCCAAAAATTGGCCGTTGTTTATGTCCTGACAAATCTGGCACTTATTGCAAGGAGCCCCGGCCGTGGGCTTCGCACAATTAACTGGCTTGGCCAGAATCCTGGCGATAGAAGTTTTTCCAGTTCCACGCGGACCGGAAAAGAGATAAGCATGAGCAACCTTTCCGTTCTTGATGGAATTCCGAATCGTCCGAACAATATGTTCCTGCCCCACCACCTGATCGAAATCCGACGGTCTATATTTTCTATATAAAACTAGGCTCATAATTTTGAGGTAGAAATAAAACTAATTGGAAAAGTCGTCGGAAATCGCATCATCGCTATTATAAACACTATCAAATCTCCCTTCTTTCTTGATTTCATCAACACTCGGAGTCCATTCATCCTCAATGGCCGCATTTTTGATATCATCCTCTTCCTTAATATGACTTTGCCCGCCACCAAAATCTGTTTCCATCTCAGGCTCACCAAATTCATTAGCTACAAATTCTTTCTGTTCATCTTCAACGGCAAAAGAACCGCTACTCTGACCTTCCTTAATAATAGATTCAACTGCAGCCCAGTTACTTACCTTTTCTTTCGGAACCACGAGAATTACCTCGTCGCCCTCTTCAGCTTTGAAATATGTAAGAGATGCCAAAAGAACATTATACTTCTTCCCCTCAGCATTAACATAATATCTATCATTGCCGTCCTTCATCACAATACCGATGACTTTGCGAGTATCAACCGAACTTATTTTCTTATAAACAAATGACCC
>CAYOHO010000343.1:0-3046 GCA_964403755.1 uncultured Oscillospiraceae bacterium | reverse complement strand
CAGGTCGAGGTCGAACCAGTAGTCCAGCCCGGCCCGCTTCAGGTAGCGGTCTTCCAGGGAAAAGCCCAGGTGGCCGACCAGGTGCAGGCGGGCGCCGATCGCCACGCAGGTGCGGGCAATGTTGCCGGTGTTCTGGGGAATCTCGGGTTCAACAAGCACGATGTCGAGTGTCATGTCGGGCGGTTCCTGTCCTTTCAGCAGACGGTGCGGTCCGGATCGGGGCCGGAGCCAGATTCGCCGCCACTGGCAGGATTGGCAGCCAGGGCGCCGCTTTCCAGGCCTCCGGCGGCCGGGTCGCCGCTCTCCAGGAGTCCTGCGGCAATCACCTCGAGCTTGCGCAGGCGGTGGTTCATGCCCGACTTCCCGATCGGCGGGCTCATGAGCTCGCCGAGTTCGCGCAGGGAAAGATCGGGATTGTCAAGGCGGGCGCGGGCAGCCTCCTGCAGTTCGTCCGGCAGCAGGCCGAGGCCATGGGTCGACTCGAGTTCATGCAGCAGCTGAAGCTGGCGGGCCGACGTGTTGGCGATCCGCTGCGAGTTGGCGTTGTCGCAGTTGACGACCCGGTTGACCGAATTGCGCATCTCCTTATCGACCCGGAGCGACTCGAACAGAAGCAGCGACTCATGGGCACCGGTCTGGAGCAGGAAATCGGAAATCTGCTGGCCTTCCTTGAGGTAGATCAGCGAATAGCCGTTGCGGCTGAGCAGGCCGCCGCGGATATCGACCTGGCCGAGCAGGTTCAGGGCCAGGGCGGCGACTGACCCGCGATGGACAGCCAGCTCGAGGTGATAGGCGCTCTGGGGCTCGGAGATCGAGCCGCAGGCAAGGAAGATGCCGCGCAGCGCTGCCCGCAGGCAGCAATCGCTTTCGAGCGCCTCGGCCGTGACGCTGCCTTGCACCCGGTCGAAGCCCAGCAGGCGGCGCATGTCGGCGAACAGGCGATCGCAGGGCTCCTGGCCGGCAAAGGTCAGGGTCAGCAGCTCGCTGCCCTGACGCATCTCGCAGCCGAAGTCGTAAAGGGACGCCATGAGGCCGATCAGGCGGTGGGCATACTCGGCATGGCCGGTCGAGATGGTGACCCGGTCAGGACGGAAACGGGCCGCGCTGGCCAGGGCGCCGGCAACTTCCATCTGGCGGCAGCAGGTCTCGGTTTCGCCGACGCGGCACAGCTCGTCCTTGACCTGGCGGGAGAAGGAGACGGGCCGGCTCATGACGGCTGTCCTTCCGCGGCGGAGCGGCGGCCTGGCCGGCGGGCCGGCCGGGCGGCCGCTGCCTGATGCTCGAAGACCAGCTGCATGATCATGCGGGCCAGCAGGGTGTGGTCGTGGCGGATCACATCATGCGGCGCGGTGACCAGCGGCGCGAAGGACACGCGTACGCCCAGGGCTGTCAGCGCCTCGCGGTCGCAGGTGACCGGCCCGGCATGCTCGCGTTCGTACTTTTCCACCAGATGCGGCGGCACGGCTGCGTCATTGACGATACAGACATCGATCAGGCCTGCTGCCGAGCGGACGCCGGCGTGGCGCAGCAGGGCCTCGACATGGCCATTGACGTCGAGGCCATAGGTCTCGGCCGGCTGGGTCATGATATTGCTGACATAGATCTTCAGCGCCGGACTCTGCCGGATCGCGCTGACGATGCCCGGGAAGAGCAGGTTGGGCACGATGCTGGTGTAGAGGCTGCCGGGACCAAGCACGATCACGTCAGCACGGAGCAGGGCCTCGATGGCTTCGGGCAGCGGTTCTGCGCCCTCCGGCCGCATGCGGATCTCGACGATGTCATTGCGCGGCAGCGGGCTGCGCCGGCCGATGGCGCTCTCACCGTCGATGATGGTGCCGTCCGCCAGGCGGGCGCTGATCTGGATGTCCTGCAGGGAGACCGGCAGAACCTGTCCAGTCACGGCCAGGACCTTGGAAACATTGCGCACGGCATCGTAGAAGTTGCCGGAAACCGCGTTCATGGCCGCGATCAGCAGGTTGCCGAAGTTCTGGCCCTGCAGCCGGCCTTCGGTGAAGCGGTAGTTCAGCAGGTCCGCCATCAGCGGCTCGGTATCCGCCAGGGCCAGGATGCAGTTGCGGATGTCGCCCGGCGGCAGGATGCCGAGGTCCTCGCGCAGCATGCCGGAGGAGCCGCCATTGTCCGCGACGGTGACAATCGCAGTCAGGCGGGTCGAATATAGCTTGAGCCCGCGCAGCATCGTCGACAGGCCGGTTCCGCCGCCAATGACGACGATGTCCGGCCCACGCGACGCATCCCTGGCGCAGCGGATGATCTGTTCTTCAATATCAGTCAGCATAGGGTCCCTTACAGCATGTAGGTCTGGTTCTGGCTCGGATCCTTGTCGATGTCGCGGTGGTCGACAATGGTCCGGTAGCCGGTGTCGTGCAGGCGGGCCGCCAGGTCCTCGGCCAGCGCCACCGAACGGTGGCGCCCGCCGGTGCAGCCGATCCCGATCGTCAGCCGGACCTTGCCCTCGCGCACGTAGAACGGCAGCACGAATCGGATGGCCTGCTCCTCGAGGTCCATGAAGGTGCGCGCCTCGTCAAAGCTGAACACGTAGTCGCGGATGGGCTGGTCCTGCCCGCTCAGGGGCTTGAGCTCCGGCACATAGTAGGGGTTGGGCACGAAGCGCACGTCAATGACCAGGTCGCAGTCCATCGGGATGCCATACTTGAACCCGAAGGACTGGATCAGGATCGTCATGCGGTTCTCGATGGCACTTTCGGAAAGCAGCTCGTACAGACGGTCGCGCAGCTCACCCGGCTTCAGGTCGGAGGTTTCGATGACGGCGCTGGCCATTTCCTTGATCGGAGCCAGGAGGTTGCGCTCCTCCTCCAGGGCCCGGGCGAGGCTGCGCCCCTGGCCAAGCGGGTGGTTGCGGCGGCTCTGCTTGTAGCGGCTGAGCAGGACGGCATCGGTCGCCTCAAGGTAGATGATCCGATTTGGAACCCCCATGCGGTTGATTTCCTCAAGCGCCGGGCGGAAGCCCCGGAGGAGGTCGGCGCTGCGCACATCGACGACGAATGCCAGCCGGGTGATGCCGACG
>CAYOHO010000342.1:0-3048 GCA_964403755.1 uncultured Oscillospiraceae bacterium | reverse complement strand
ATGGGCTTCGGCGGCGGCTACCTCGCCTTCCAGATGGGCGAATCCAGCCGACCGGCAGCGACCGCCGCAGCCGCGGCAGTCACATCGCCGGCAACCACTTCAAGCACGCCCGCAGCTTCCGCCGACACGGCCGCTGCCCTGGCGGCGGCTTCTGCCGCATCCAAGCTCCAGACCGTCGCGTCGTCCACCAGCCAGGGCGGAAACCTGCCGATCACGCAGATCGCCGCCAAGGCCGCCCCCTCGGTGGTTGAGATCCAGACCGAAGTCGTCGTCAGCGGCCAGCGGTCGCAATCGGTGGCCGAGGCGGCCGGCAGCGGCGTGATCATCACCGCCGACGGCACCATCGTGACCAACAACCACGTGATCGAGGGCGCCCGCAAGATCACCGTCCGCCTAACCACGGGCGCCACCTTTGACGCGACCCTGGTCGGAACCGACACCCAGAAGGACATCGCCATCATCAAGATTGCCGCTACCGGCCTGACGCCGGCGACCATCGGCAAATCGTCCAGCCTGCTGGTCGGCGACCTGGCAGTTGCGATCGGCAATCCGCTCGGTGAGCTTGGCGGCACCGTCACGGATGGCATCATCAGCGCCCTCGACCGTGAGATCACGCTGGAAGGCGAAACCATGAACCTGCTGCAGACGAACGCCTCGATCAACCCCGGCAACTCCGGCGGCGGCCTGTTCGATGGCCAGGGCAACCTGATTGGCATCGTCGTGGCCAAGTCTTCCGGCACCGGCGTGGAAGGCCTCGGCTTCGCGATCCCGATCGATGATGCGGTGCCCGTGATCCAGGAACTGCGCAGCTACGGCTATGTCCGCGGACGCATTGACCTCGGCCCGACACTGGTCGACATCACGAGCCAGCAGACTGCCCTCATGTACCGTGTGTCGACGCCCGGCGTCTACATCTCGGAGATCTCAAGCAGCGGCAGCGCCGCGAAGGCTGGCTTTGCCAGCGGTGACCGCATTGTCTCGATTGATGGAACGGACGTGTCCAGCACGGCCGACATCAACAAGATCATCGAAAAGCATGCGGTCGGCGACACGATCAGCGTGGTCGTGATGCGCAGCCGCCAGTCGCTGACCATCAGCCTGACCCTGCAGGAAAGCCGCCCGGCCGGCATCTGATCCGGCCGGCCGAATCCATCGGCGATCCCCGCATCGCGGCAGCAGCCGGCGCGCGGACAGCATAACAAGGCCCTCGGCTGATCACTGACCTGCTCCCTGTCAACTTGACAGGGAGCAGGTCACACTCGATCGGCCGGGGGCTTTCTGCTGACGACGGCCAGGCTCAGTCCGGCAGGAAAGCCTGCAGGAACAGGAGGCTGCGGATGGCCTGGTCGCCCTTCCACCAGTTCTCGGCGATGGCGAATGCCTTCTCATCATGGCCCCAGCGCCAGGTGATCGGCCAGACATCGCCTTCCGGAAGGCTGCGGACCAGGAATGCCGCTTCCGCAGCCACCACCGGTTCATTGCCGGTGTAGAACCGACTGTGCGGCGAACTGATGAAGCGGGACGGCCGGCAGACGTAGCCGCTCGCCCAGGCCTCGGGCTGACGGGTGATGAGGCGGTCAATCTGCCGGGCAAGCCAGCCCTCGAACGCATCCGTGTCGAACAGGCCGGCCGCGCCGGAATGGCGGACGGACTCCGCCATCTGGGCATAGCACGAGACCTCGTGCATCTCATGCGGTTCCTCGCCGGCCAGCAGGGCGGCAGCCGTTTCCTGAACAAAGCTGGCAGCCTGGCGGTAAAGCGCCGTTTCGGGCCGGGCGTACTGGATGATGAACCCGGCCAGACTGGCCGTGGGATTGTCACCCCAGCCGTCCACGGTTGCCGCGTCGAAATGCCACCAGGGCGCATGCGGCCAGTCGTTGTTGCCCGGCACCTCGCCCTGCCAGCGCCGGCCGTCGAAATCGGCGCCGCTGGCCAGATAGCGGAGAATGCCTTCGATCAGCGGGTGGCCGGCGGGAATGCCTCCGATTTCGCACAGCAGATCCGTAGCCCGCCAGGTTGCGATCGGCGAGGACCCGGGGTTCCAGAAGTCCGGTTCGAGCGCATGGCCAAAGCCGCCATCGTCGTTCTGGTAGGCGGCCAGGACCTGCAGGGCGCTTTCACGGCAGCGGTCGCGCATCGCCGGCGAGCCGGCCTCAAAGGCCGCCTGCCAGCGGAACAGGTCGATCGGGCGCGCGTTGCGGAAAATCCAGGGGCGAACCTTTTGCAGTATCTGGCGAAATGATTCCATCTTGACCGTTCTCCTTGGCGTGGCCATCATGCTTCCGGGGACAGCCTGATTATACACCGGCGCCCATGCAGCCTGAACGCTGACGCTGATCCGGCAACCCATTGTCAGCCGGATTGTCCCCTGATATAATCGGCCGACAGATTTTTCGGGAAGCCGCCGCGCGCCGGCTGAACGGAAGGCCCGGCACCTTCAGGACAGCCGGACGATCCCGCCCCGCGTGCCAAGAACGGAGCCCCATCGGGGCCGGATCATGAAGGATGGAAGCCTATGCTCGAAGAACGCAAAATTGTGACCGCTGACCCAACCGCCCTCGGACTTTTCGGTCTGGCCATGGTGACCCTCGTCGCCTCCACCCAGAAGCTGGGCTGGACGACCGGCACGAGCCTGGTCATCCCCTGGGCCATCTTCCTCGGCGCCGCCGCCCAGCTGGTCGCCTCGCTGGCTGATGCCAAAAAGAACAATGTCTTCGGCGCGACCGCATTCGGCGCCTACGCCTTCTTCTGGTTTGCCGTCGGCAGCAGCTGGATGATCCAGGGCGGCGTCCTGGGCGAGAAACTGGCTGCAGCCGCCGATCCGCGCCAGCTGGCCTTCGCCTTCCTCGGCTACCTGATCTTCACTCTCTACATGACGATCGGGGCCAGCGAGACCACCCGCGTGCTGTTCACGATCTTCGTCCTGATCGATTTCCTCTTCCTCGGCCTGACGCTGACCGGGTTCGGCATCGCCAAGGAGTTCAGCCACCAGCTGGCCGCCTGGTCCGAGCTGCTGATCGCCCTGTTCTCCTTCTATGGCTCGGCCGG
>CAYOHO010000341.1:0-3050 GCA_964403755.1 uncultured Oscillospiraceae bacterium | reverse complement strand
CGTAAAGGTGTCCTCCGGACGGCTGTCGCCACGCCGGCACAGCTGCTCGGCTGGCTGGGCCAGCGCCCGCGCAGCTTGGCGCCCCTGGCCGGCATCCCGGCGAAACCCAGCATTTTGCCTGTCGTCCCGGCGCTTGCCGGTATCATGGTCCGCGTCCCGGCGATTCCAGGAATCTTTGCCTGCGTCCCGGCGCTTGCCGGAGTCAGCGGTGCTGGCGCCGGACGTCTGGCGCAGGTCGCCCAGGTAGAACCCGGTCTTGACCAGGTGCAGGCTTCCGGCCGGGATGGCAGCCAGCGGCAGGCCATGAAGATGGCCTTCCTGCAGGCGGAACACGGCGCCCTGGCGATGGGACAGATGCACCTGCCCCGTTTCACTGAGGCTTTCGGCCAGAAAGCGACGGTAGGCGGCCGGGCAGTCCGGCAGCACGCCGCCCAGAAGCGGCGTCCCCGGCGGCAGGGCGATGCCGGCGGCTTCAGCCGCTGCCGACATGCCTCCGGCAGCCGCAGGCGGGGTGGACACCCCAACGGAAGCTTGCGCTCCAGGCAGGGGCAGCCTGCCATCTTCGGCGACACCTTCGCCGTCCTTTCGCAAGACGGCACAGAAGTGGCCGTCGCCGCGGGCCCGGTGCGGCCAGATGCGGATGCCGAGGCGTCTTCCATCGACCGGCAGGCCCTGGGAAAGTCCGGGGCGCAGGGGCAGGTCTTCCGGCTGGCAATCGGGATGCTCGGCCAGGAAGGCGGCGATCTGGAGCTCGTTCTCCTCGCGGTCAAAGGTGCAGGTCGAGTAGACCAGCCGGCCGCCGGGACGGAGCAGCCGGTAGGCGGCGGCCAGGATGGCGGCCTGTTCGCGGACATAGAATTCCGGGCCGCGTGCCTGGTAGCTGGCCAGGGCGCGGGCATCGCGCCGGATCATGCCGGCGCCGGAACAGGGCGCGTCGACGATGACGCGGTCGAACCAGCCGGGCAGGGCGGCCGCGAGCCGGTCCGGCTTCTCGACGGAGACCACGGCGTTCGTGACGCCCATGAGCTCGAGGTTGCGCACAAGCGGACGGATGCGCTCCGCCGACAGGTCGTTGGCCCAGAGCAGGCCTTCGCCGGCCAGGTCGGCGGCGATGCGGCAGGACTTGCCGCCGGGTGCGGCGCAGAGGTCGAGGATGCGCTCTCCGGGCCGGGCGCCGAGCAGTTCGGCTGGCAGCATGGCGCTTGGCTCCTGGATGTAGAAGAGGCCGGCATGGAAGGCGGTCAGCGCGGCCGGAGCCGCTTCCGCCGGATAATAGAAGCCGTCGCTGCTCCAGGGCACCGGCTCGAGAGCGCCGGTCGGGTGAGATTCGAGCGTGCCCGTCAGGTGCGGTTCAAGAGCACCCGGCAGATGGGGCTCGAGCAAGCGGCGCAGTGCCTCGCGGCCGGCAATGCGCAGGCCGTTGGCCCGCAGGCCGCGGGCGGACGGTTCTTCCTGCGCGCGGACAAAGGCGTCCAGTTCTTCCGGATGCCCGTCGAGGGTCAGCAGCTCATGGATGGCAGCGATGAATTCCGGGGGCAGCAGTGTCTTATCCTCCTCGGCGGGGCGGCGGCCTACAGGTCGAGGAAGTCGCTCGTCTGGTAGGCGATCTTCTTGATGCTGTCACGGTCAAAGGGCGACGCCAGTCCGGCCGTCTTGAGCAAGTCGCTGAAGGAGGCCGTGCCGCCGGCCTTGCAGAGCCGGGTGTAGCTCTCGATCGCCGGCTTCGGCCGGGTGCGCGACTGTGACCAGAGCTCGAGCGCACAGACCTCGGCGATCGCGTAGTCGATGTAGTAGAACGGTGAGGCGAAGATGTGCTCCTTCTTGTGCCAGGCCCGGCCATCTGCGAAGTGCTCGTCCGATTCGTAGTCGAGGGCGGGCTGGTATTTCCGCTCGAGCTCGTGCCAGAGCGCATGCCGGCCGGCCGGCGTCAGGTCGGGCTCGTCGTAGATCCGGTGCTGGAACTCGTCGACCAGGCAGGCGTAGGGCAGGAAGAGCAGGCTCTGGGTCATGTGCAGGAGCGTGTAGGCTTCGGCATCCTCGCCGAAGAAGGCTTCCATCTGCGGGTAGGTCAGGAACTCGAGCGCCGTGGAGTGCAGCTCGCAGATGTCGAGCGCCGGCTGGTGCAGCGAGGTGAGGCGGTTCTCGGCGAGGCTGGCGAGGCTGGCATAGGCATGGCCGCACTCGTGCATCAGGGTGGTCACGTCTTCATGGGTGTCACTGGCGTTCATGAAGATGAACGGCAGCCGGGCGTCGGGCAGGGTCTGGCAATAGCCGCCGCCGGCCTTGCCCGGGCGGGCCTGGAGGTCGAGGAAGTGCCGGCGCTCCAGCGTGTGCAGGAACGAGGGCGATTGGCCGAACAGGCCTTCGAAGACCTTGCCGGCCGTGCGCGCCAGCTGCTCCGGGGCCACGCGGCAGGCAGGGTTGCCCTGCGGCATCAGGCAGGGCAGGTCGTAGTGGTAGAGGTGGTCGAGCCCGAGCCGGCGCCGCTGCAGGCGGCGGATCTCCACCGTCAGCGGCACGATGTAGGTCACGATGGCCTCGCGCAGGGCCTCGACCTCGGCCCGGCCGTAGTCGAAGCGCTCCATGCGCCGGTAGCCCAGCTCGGTGAAGCTGGCGAAGCCGAGCTTGCGGGCGATCTGGGTGCGGATCTCGACCAGGCGGGCGAAGCGCTGGTCGAGCGCTTCGGTCCGGCGGGCAAAGAATGCCGATACGGCGGCGTGGGCCTCGCGGCGGATGTCGCGGTCCGGATGCTGCAGATACGGCTCCATCTGGGCCAGGGTCAGGGAATGGCCATTGAAGCTGACAGCCGCTTCCGAAAGCAGGTCGAGGCAGTCGGAGGCCAGGCGGTTCTCCTCGGCAATCAGGCCGGTGACCTCGGCATTCACGAGGGTGCGGCTGTTTTCGGCCCGCTTCAGCAGCATTGGCCCGAAGCGCTCGGTCAGGGCTGCTGCGTGACGGCTCTTGCTGACTGCCTCGTAGATGTCGCGCTCAAAGCCAAGCACCTGGGCGCCGGCTTCATCGAAGAAGGCCTGCTCGCCCTGGAAAACGGG
>CAYOHO010000340.1:0-3060 GCA_964403755.1 uncultured Oscillospiraceae bacterium | reverse complement strand
CATCGACATGGTCTGGATCTACTACGCCTGGGACGGCATTGCCACCGAGCTGGCCGGCCTGAAGACCAACTACATCGACTTCGGCAAGACGAACCCGGCGCTCGACTTCTACACGCCGGTCATCGCCGCCGGCAGCGACTACCTGGCCAAGAACCCCGACACCGCCCGTAAGTTCCTCGCCGCTACGGCCAAGGGCTACGAATACGCCATCGCCAACCCCAAAGAGGCCGCCGCAATCCTCGTCAAGAATGCCCAGGGCATGGACGCGAAGCTCGCCGCAGCCAGCCAGGAATGGCTGAAGGACAAGTACAAGGCCGAGGTGACGCAGTGGGGCCGGTTCGACCAGAAGCGCTGGGACGCCTTCTACACCTGGATGTACGACAACAAGCTCGTGACCCGCAAGCTCAATCCCGGCGAAGGCTTCACCAACGAATACCTGCCCGCCTGACAGCAGAAAGAGGGACTTCCGCATGGCCATCCTGCGCACCGAGCACATCGCCAAGAGCTACCAGGGCGAACCGATCATCACCGACATCAGCATTGAGCTGCAGCCGGGCGAGATCGTCGGCCTGCTCGGCGTGAGCGGCGCAGGCAAGAGCACCCTGTTCAACATCATCGCCGGCATCCTCCGGCCCGACAGCGGACGCGTGCTGCTCGAGGAGCGCGACATCACCGGCGAGGCCGGCCATGTGAGCTACATGCAGCAGAAGGACCTGCTGCTGCCATACAAGACCGTGCTCGACAATGCTGCCCTGCCGCTCATCCTGCGCGGCGTGCCCACGGCCGAGGCCCGGGCGACAGCCAGTGCCCGGTTTGCCCAGTTCGGCATCGAGGGCACCCAGAGCAAGTACCCGGCCCAGCTGTCGGGCGGCATGCGCCAGCGGGCCGCCCTGCTGCGCACGCATCTGTTCGGCGGCAAGGTCGCCCTGCTCGACGAGCCGTTCAGCGCCCTGGACGCCATCACGCGCCGGTCGATGCAGAAATGGTACCTCGCCCTTATCGACCAGCTCGGCATGTCGACCATCTTCATCACCCATGACGTCGACGAGGCCATCCTGCTTTCGGACCGCATCTACATCATGACGCGCATCCCCGGCCGCATCGACAATGAGCTGCTCATCGAGCCACCCCGGCCGCGTCCGGACGACTTCGTGACCTCGCCGGGCTTCACGGCCCGCAAGCGCGAGATCATGCACCTGCTCCACCTGTAGGGCTGCGCCGGGTTCCGCCTGTAGGCCTGCACCTGCTCCACCTGCAGGGCTGCGCCGGGTTCCGCCGCTGATGATGGCGGCCATCGGGATTGTCCCGATACCCGCCGGAACCAATCGCCCCAGTCGAAGAATGTCCTGTCCCGACGGCACGCCCGTGTCGCGGGGCAGGGCATTTCCTTTTCACCTGACCCGCTCCCATATCACCGGCTGCATGGCCATATTCGGCCCGACGGCGAGCTGCGTTCGCCTGGCGCACCGTTCCCGGCGGCCGCCGCCCAGTCCGGACGCGCCGGTGGCAAGGCTTCAAAAAGTGGCACATAGGTTACTTTCCCAATGGCCGATCCTGATATACTGATACCAGATAAATCCAACTAAACAGGAGGTTGATCATGAAGTACAGATGCACCGTTTGCGGCTATATCTATGAAGGTGAAGCAGCCCCGGCCAAGTGCCCGCAGTGCGGCGCCCCGGCCGAGAAGTTCGTCAAGGTTGAGAATGAGACCATGGTCTGGGCCGCCGAGCACATCATCGGCGTGGCCAAGGACGTCGATCCCCGCATCATCGAAGGCCTGCGCATGAACTTCAGCGGCGAGTGCACGGAAGTCGGCATGTATCTGGCCATGTCCCGCGCGGCTGACCGCCAGGGCTATCCGGAAGTCGCCGAAGCCTACAAGCGCATCGCGTTTGAAGAGGCCGAGCATGCTGCCCGCTTCGCCGAGATGCTCGGTGAAGTCGTTTCCGCCGACACCAAGGAGAACCTGAAGGTCCGCGTCCAGGCCGAATACGGCGCCACGCAGGGCAAGGTCGACATCGCCACGCTCGCCAAGCAGCTCGGCTATGACGCCATCCACGACTCCGTCCATGAGATGGCCCGTGACGAAGCCCGCCACGGCAAAGCCTTCAAGGGCCTGCTCGAGCGCTACTTCGCCTGACCCTTCCCGCATCCGATCCATCCGAAACAGGACGAGCCCGCTGTCGCAGGACAGCGGGCTCGTTTCATGTCGGGGATGTCTGCCGGATCAGGTCTCGTAGCCGGTACGGCCCTTGCGGGTCTTCCACATGACCCAGAGCGGGCCGGCGAGGAAGATCGTCGAGTAGGAGCCGCTGATGGTGCCGATCAGCATCGGCAGCGCGAACTGCTGGATGCTGGTGATGCCATAGGCGAGCGCGAAGATGTAGGCGACCAGGATGGCGCCGACGACGCAGAGGCTGGTGTTGACCGAACGCGTGAGCGACTGGTTGATCGAAAGGTCGACCAGTTCGTCGAGCGGCATGCGGCCGCCGGTCAGGCGCTCGTTCTCACGGATGCGGTCGTAGATGACGATCGTATCGTTGACCGAGAAGCCGAGGATAGAGAGCAGCACCGCGACAAGCGACTCGTTGAGCGGGATGCGCAGGAAGACGAACACGAAGAAGGCGACGAGCACGTCATGGAAGAGCGCGATCAGGGCCATGACGCCGGCAGACGGGCCGGAGATGCTCCGGAACGAGAACCAGACGTACAGCACGATCAGGATCGAGGCAACCAGCACGGCATAGATGGCCCGGCGGAAGAACTCGGCGCCGATGAACGGGTCGACCAGGTTGGCTTCGTCGAGCTTGAATGCCGCCTGCGGATACTTGGCAGCCAGGGTCTGTTCCAGCTTGACCTGCTGGTCCGGCTTCAGCGCATCCGAGCCGGCGACATTGACGACCAGCTGCTTGCCGGTTCCGGCGAGCGAGGTGGTCTCCTGGCAGGATACCGGCTGGCCGATGGCGTCCTGGATGGCCGACGCAGCCTCCTCGACATTCACCGTTCCGGTGAAGGAGTACTTCAGGATGCTGCCGCCCTTGAACTGGATGTCCAGCT
>CAYOHO010000339.1:0-3061 GCA_964403755.1 uncultured Oscillospiraceae bacterium | reverse complement strand
GGCGCTGTCCATCATGCGCTTGGATGCCTTGACGCCATCGGTGGCCGCATACTTGTCCGAAATATAGGTGACCTCACGGATACCGGACTGGATGATGGCCTTGCAGCACTCGTTGCAGGGGAACAGCGGCACGTAGATCTTGCAGCCCTCGAGGTTGAAGTTGCTGTTCAGGATGGCGTTGAGCTCGGCATGGCAGACATAGAGGTACTTGGTCTCGAGCGGCACGCCCTCGCGGGTCCAGGGGAAGTCGTCGTCGCTGCAGCCGACCGGCATGCCGTTGTAGCCGACAGAAATGATCTTGTTGTGGTCGTTGACAATGCAGGCGCCAACCTGGGTGCTCGGGTCCTTGCTGCGCTGGGCGGACAGCAGGGCGATGCCCATGAAGTACTCGTCCCAGGAGATGTAGTTTGCGCGTTTGGCCATGGCTCGTCTCCCCCTCTGACTGGATGAAAGGCTTCCGGCTGCTCCACTTGCGGAGCCCTGCCCGGCAGTTCAGCCGCATGCGCCGTCCGTTCCGGCCGCAAGCCGGTCCTTATGGCGATATTCGCCTGCGCCTGGTGACAGGATACCATTCCCGGCCGGTGCTTTCAACGCCCGGCAGCCATCCGGAGAAACGCCGGCTAGCCGATGGCAATCGGCTGGCCGGCGTCAGGACTCAATATGACCATAAAAAGGCTGGATCAGGCAAAAAGGGTGCTTCAGGCGTCAGGGAACAGCGTCAGCAGGTCTTCGATCGTCTCGCGGCGACGGATCAGCACGTCATGACCATCTGTCGTAATGAGAACTTCCGCAGGGCGCGGGCGGCTGTTGTACGAAGAGGCCATGGCGTAGCCGTAGGCACCGGCATCACGGACAGCCACGATGTCGCCTTCCTGCGTCACCGGCAGCAGGCGCTCATGCGCCAGGATGTCGCCGCTTTCGCAGATGTTGCCGACGACCGTGTACGGCTCCTCGGGCTGGCCGAAGAGGCTGGCTCCGTTGCGGAAAATCTCGATGTCATGGTGCGAATCATAGAGGATGGGGCGCATCAGGGTGTTGAAGCCGATGTCGGTGCCGATATAGCGGGTGCCGCCATTCTCCTTGAGCGCCAGCACGCGGCCGTACAGCGTACCCGACTCGGCAACGATGTAGCGGCCGGGCTCGGTCTTGAAGGTCACCGGGTTGGGGTAGCTGGCTGCGAAGGTGCTGACCAGGGCAGTCAGCTGCTCGCCGAGATCGGCCAGGTTGAGGCGCGTCTCCCCTTCCAGCTTGTGGTAGGGGATGCCGAATCCGCCGCCAAAGTCGATCAGGCGCAGGTCGGGGAAGCCAGCCGCCAGCTCGAGGAAGTGCTGGACTGCTGCCACGTAAGGCTCCGTCGACATGAACAGCGAGCCGATATGCTGGTTGATGCCGACGATCTTCAGCCCACAGGCGCTGGCGAGCCGCCTGGCCTCGGGGATCTGGTCCTCGGAGATGCCGAACTTGGTCTTCTTGCCGGCAGTGACGACCTTCTTGTGATGACCGGCACCGATGCCGGGATTGAGGCGCATGGCCACGTCGGAACCGGGCGCCAGGCGGCCGAGCCGGTCGAGCTGGGAGAGCGAGTCGACGCTGATCAGAATGCCGCGTTCGAGCGCATAGCGGAACTCGTCGGCATCGACATTGTTGGGCACGAAGTAGATCTGGTCGGCGCGGAAGCCGGCCTTCTGCAGCAGGTGGATTTCACCTGGCGACATGGCGTCGGCATAAAGGCCTTCCTCGTGCGCGATGCGCAGCAGGGTCAGGTTGCTGTTGGCCTTGATCGAGTAGTTGGCAGTAAAGCCGGGGTAGCCGATCAGCTGCTTCATCTCGCGGCAGCGGGCGCGGAAGGTGGTCTCGTCGTAGACGTAAAGCGGACTGCCGTACTTGGCCAGCAGGGTTTCCGGATTCACGGCGGGATTCAGGCTATCGGACGGTGCATGGTCTGTGATCATGGTTGTTCCCTCTCTATGCTCGTGACTTGCCGGGGCCAGTGCCGCCGGTCGAATCTGCTGTCTTGCCGGAGCCAGTGCCGCCGGCTGAATCTGCTGTCCTGCAGGGACATGACCCCGGCTGGGTCAGATGTCTCGCCGGAGCCGGTTCCGCCGGATGTCAGGGCTTGTCCTGCTTGAGCTCAATCAGGCGGATCTCGTTCTTCATGGCTTCCTTGAACAGGCTGACCAGGGCGGCATGGCGTGAATAGAGGCAGGTTGATTCTGCCTGGCTGCCGATCTCGCCGGTCAGGATTTCCGACGAATCGACAATGACGCGCACCTGGCTGTCGTTGCGTGGCGCATGATAGAGGATTGCACCGGGCATGCTGAATGATGGCGGGGCAAAGACAACCACCTTGCCGCCGCGGTCGCGGAGTTCGGAAAGCTCCGGCAGGACGCCCCGGAGATCGGCCAGCGGAAGTGAAATATAGACGCGTTCGCTGGCCTGGCTGATCATGTTGCGGATCTTGTCGATTATATGGCGGCGGCCGCGGATGGTCAGATATGGCTCGACGGACGCCCGGGAGCGCGGCATTTCGCGTTCGACAATCTGAAGCACCTGGTCGAAGTGCCGCCGCTTGTTGGTGACGTATTCATGGACCGGGACTGCCTCGTAGCGCTGGACATCGCCTTCGATGCGCAGCGCGCCGCCCTTGTCCGTCAGGCCGGACAGCGCAATATAGGCATTTGAGCGCGACATGCCGCTCAGCTTTGCCGCCTCATAGCCCGACATGGCGCCTTCCGATGCCAGCAGGGTATAAAGACGCGCCTCGTGCCGCGTCAGTCCTGTTTCTGTCAGAGCCGTCATCAGGTCCATGGCCGTCAATTAACCCTCGCATAAATAGTGTTACTTTTCAGTACGACTATAAGAGAACGGGTCGGATTTGTCAATCCGGTTTTGGGGTCTATCTGGCGTGACGCCGTCGTTCCGGGCCTGCCCGGCTTTGCGCCACCATTCCAGGCCTGCCCCAAGTGACGGCACCTTTCCGGCCTGCCGGACATGCCCGCAGGTGCCGGCGCACTGAACAAGGGCCGCCGGCCTTTCGGCTGGCGGCCCTGCTTGCGGGCTG
>CAYOHO010000338.1:0-3073 GCA_964403755.1 uncultured Oscillospiraceae bacterium | reverse complement strand
TCGCGCATCTTCACACTCCGCGGCGGTCTGGAACCGCCTTCCTCCCTATCATTTGATTCATCTTAGTCGCGATGCGCAACATTGTCAATTGCACACTGACTAAAAGACCTGGATCGCGAAAATCTTTGTACGTTTTTGCGACATTTCGTTGTTGTGTAGCAATTCGCGACATATGATAGGCCCGACGAAATCCATCGACGGAGGGCCTGTGATGCTACTGCCGCAGCGGCTCAAGGAATTGCGCCTACAGCGCGACCTGACGCAGGAAGAGCTGGCGCTGCGTCTGCCAATCAACCGCGGCACCTACGCCCATTATGAGCTGGGCAAGCGTCAGCCCGACCTCGAGACCCTCGTCCGTATCGCACAATTCTACGATGTCTCCACCGATTACCTGCTTGGCCTGACCAACCTCTCCAGCAGTGTGCGCAGCATTGTCCACTTTATCCAGAGTCGGCCTGAAGAATATCCGGAGCTGTCCGAACGCGGCACTGAGCATGTTGCCGAAGGGTCTTCCGCCGTGCTCGGCCGGCTGCCGGGCGCGGTTCGTCCGGATGTGGAGAAGCTGAACCGGCGCCAGCGTGACGGACGCAGCAACCGCTGATGCAATTCCAGATTGCGGTGAACCCGCAGCCGCTGCACGAACGATGGCGTCATTGCCTGAGATAAGGACTGGATAGATCTGGATAGACAAGTATAGATAAGGATCGATCTGGATCGATCTGGATTGATCTGGATTGATAAGGAAAGGGCGGTTCCGTCTTCTGGCGGAACCGCCCTTTGTGCGTTTGCGGAATGGTTTCGGGTCAGGCCTGGGTGTCCTCGAAGAGGCTGAAGTTGTGCTCGTCCATCGGGACCGCCGTGATGTTGCGGTAGCTGGTCATGCCGGTGCCGGCCGGGATCAGCTTGCCGATGATGACGTTCTCCTTGAGGCCGAGCAGCGGGTCGATCTTGCCCTTGACAGCGGCATCGGTCAGGACACGGGTTGTCTCCTGGAAGGACGCGGCCGAGAGGAACGAGTCGGTGGCCAGCGAGGCCTTGGTGATGCCGAGCAGGACGCGCTTGCCGCTGGCCGGCGTCTGGCCCTTCTGGTTGGCCTTGATGTTGGCCTCCTCGTAGTCGAACATGTCGACCATCGAGCCGGTCATCAGGTCGGTCTCACCCGGATCGTCGATGCGGACCTTGCGCATCATCTGGCGGGTGATGATCTCGATATGCTTGTCGTTGATCTCGACGCCGTTGTTCTTGTACACCTTGAGGACTTCGCCGAGGATGTACTTCTGGACGCCGAGAACGTCCTTGACGCGCATGATGTCGTGCGGGTTCACGGAACCGTCGGTCAGCAGGTCGCCAGCATCCACGGAGTCGCCGGTGCTGACGAGCAGCTGGGCCGAGAGCGGCACGGTGTGGGTCGTGGTGTTGCCGTCGCCGGCCGTGATCGTGATGTCGCGCTTGCGCTTGCCGGTCTCCTCGATGCGGACAACGCCGGCATGCTCGGCGATCAGCGCCTGGCCCTTCGGCTTGCGGGCTTCGAAGAGTTCCTCGACGCGCGGGAGACCCTGCGTGATGTCTTCACTCGAGGCGATGCCGCCGGTGTGGAAGGTACGCATCGTCAGCTGCGTGCCCGGCTCGCCGATGGACTGGGCGGCCATGATGCCGACCGCCTCGCCGCCGACCGCCGGCTCGTTGGTCGCCAGGTTGAGGCCGTAACAGTGGGCGCAGACGCCATAGCGGGCGTGGCAGGAGAGGACCGAGCGGATCGGGACCTGCTTCAAGCCGGCATCCTTGATCGCCTTGATCTGCTTCTCGCGGATCAGGGTGTTCTTTTCCACCAGCACTTCACCGGTCTCGGGGTGCATGATGTCAATGGCGGTGTAGCGGCCGTAGATGCGGTCGGCCAATGACTTGACGACCATGTTGTTCTTGCCGGTGCCAACCACGACCTCGCCGACCGTGATATAGCTCTCGGTGTGGCAGTCTTCCTCACGGATGATGACATCCTGGGCGACGTCGACCAGGCGGCGGGTCAGGTAGCCGGCGTCGGCCGTCTTGAGCGCCGTGTCCGACAGGGCCTTGCGGGCGCCGTGGCTGGAGATGAAGAACTCGAGCACGTTCATGCCTTCGCGCAGGTTCGACTTGATCGGAATTTCGATCGTCTTGCCGGACGTGTCGCTCATGTTGCCGCGCATGCCGGCGAGCTGCTTGATCTGGTTGATGTTGCCGCGGGCGCCGGACTGGGACATCATGTAGACCGGGTTGAACTTGCCGAGATTGGCCTTCAGCGCCTCGGTGATGTTGTCGGTCGTCTCGCGCCAGATGCGGACGGTCTCGCGGTAGCGGCCCTCGTCATCGGTCAGGCCGCGCATGTAGCGGGCGGCGATGGCGTCGACCTTGGCCTCGGCTTCGGCGACAAACTTCTTCTTGACGTCCGGCACGATCATGTCGAAGATGCCGATCGAGATGCCGCCCTTGGTCGAGTAGTGGAAGCCCAGGCTCTTGATCGCGTCGAGGATTTCCGACGTGGTCGAGATGCCGTGGACCCGGATGCAGCGTTCGATGATCTGGCCGAGCTCCTTCTTGCCGACGAGGAAGTCGCACTCAAGCTTGAGGGCGTTTTCCGGGTTGGTGCGGTCGACGTAGCTGAGGTCCTGCGGAATGATCTCGTTGAAGATGAAGCGGCCGAGCGTGCTCTTCACGAGCCGGGTGAACGGCTGGCCGTCGATCACGCGGGTGCGGCGGATCGAGATCTTGGCGTGCAGGTCGAGCTCATGCTCGTCATAGGCCATGATGGCCTCGTCAAGCGAGCCGAAGGCCTTGCCTTCGCCGGCGACGCCATCGCGGTCGATCGTCAGGTAGTAGCAGCCAAGGACCATGTCCTGGGTCGGAACGGTAACCGGCTTGCCATCCTGCGGCTTGAGCAGGTTATTGGCGGAGAGCATGAGGAAGCGGGCCTCGGACTGGGCCTCGGCCGACAGCGGCACGTGCACGGCCATCTGGTCGCCGTCGAAGTCGGCGTTGTAGGCGGTGCAGACCAGCGGATGCAGCTTGATGGCGCGGCCCTCGACGAGGACCGGCT
>CAYOHO010000337.1:0-3076 GCA_964403755.1 uncultured Oscillospiraceae bacterium | reverse complement strand
CCGCTATGCCCAGCAGATGATCCAGGGCTCCATGACCCTGATGGTCCTGACCGCCCATGGCATCTATGCGGCGCGCGACCGGCTCGGCCGGACCCCGCTGGTGCTTGGCCTTAAGGAAGGCAGCTGCTGCGCCTCGTTCGAGTCGTTTGCCTACCTCAATCTCGGTTATGAACACCTGCGTGAACTCGGCCCGGGCGAGATCGCCTACCTCACCCCGGACGGCGCCGAGGTGGTGAGTCCGCCGCTCAAGGACATGAAGATCTGCGCCTTCCTCTGGATCTACTATGGCTATCCGACATCCGACTACGAGGGCATGAACGTCGAGGAATTCCGCTACCGCTGCGGCGCCCGAATGGCGGCGCGCGACCACGTGGAAGTCGATCTGGTGGCCGGTGTGCCCGACTCGGGTACCGCGCACGCGATCGGCTACGCCAACAAGTCCGGCATTCCGTTCGCGCGCCCGTTCATCAAGTACACCCCGACCTGGCCGCGTTCCTTCATGCCCACCGAGCAGCGGATGCGCAACCTGATCGCGCGCATGAAGATCATTCCGGTCGATGCGCTGATCCGCGGCAAGCGCCTGCTGCTGATCGACGACTCGATCGTCCGCGGCACCCAGCTGCGCGAAACGACCGAGTTCCTCTACCACAGCGGCGCCAGGGAAGTGCACGTCCGTCCGGCCTGCCCGCCGCTGCTCTTCGGCTGCCCCTACCTGAACTTCTCCCGCGCCTCGTCGGCGCTCGACCTGATTACGCGCCGCGTCATCCAGGATCGTGAAGGCGACCGGGCCGAGCAGCTGCTGGCCGACTATGCCAACCCGGAAAGCCAGAACTACCAGGAGATGGTCGACGAGATCTGCCGGCGCCTCAATTTCACCTCGCTGCGCTTCAACCGCCTCGACGACATGAAGGCGGCAATCGGCATCGATCCCGACCGGCTCTGCACCCATTGCTGGAACGGCGAGGGCTGATCCGCCGGCCCGGCCCGACGGCAACGCGGGCCGCCGGCAGATCGAGCCGTCAGCCATCAGGCTGCCAGTCAATCAGGATGCCAGCATATCAATCCGCCAGGAGGCGACCATGATCCCGACACCGCATATCGAATGCACGGACCCAAGCCTCATTGCCCCATCCATCCTCCTGCCCGGCGACCCCCTGCGCGCCCGGTTCATCGCCGAGAACTTCCTCAGCGATGTCATCCAGTTCAACAGCGTCCGCAACATGCTCGGCTACACGGGCACCTATGGCGGCCGCCGCGTCTCTGTCATGGGCACCGGCATGGGCATGCCCTCGATCGGCATCTACTCCTATGAGCTGATCCACTTCTACGGCGTGAAGAACCTCGTGCGCATCGGCTCCTGCGGCGCCCTGCAGCCTGGACTGGGCCTCAAGGACATCGTTCTCGCCATGTCTGCCTGCACCGTCTCCGGATACGGCCGCCAGTTCGGCCTGCCGGGCGACTTTGCGCCGACCGCCTCCTGGCACCTGCTGCACCAGGCGGTCAAGACCGCTGAACGCCAGGGGACAGACGTGCGGGTCGGCAGCGTGCTCAGCAGCGATGTCTTCTATGATGCCGAGCCGGATGCCTGGCGCAAGTGGGCCGGCATGGGCGTTCTTGCCGTCGAGATGGAGACATCGGCCCTCTACATGAACGCAGCCGCCGGCGGTGTCGATGCGCTGGCAATCCTGTCTGTGTCCGACTCCCTCGTCAGTCACGAGGCCATGCCGGCTCAGGAACGGCAGGTTGCATTCACCCGCATGATGGAACTCGCACTCGGGCTGGTCACCGGACTGCCCGAAACTGGCGTCTGAAACAGGCATCTGATACTGGCGTCAGACACAGGCGTCAGAAACTGGCGTCAGAGGCCTGCGCCTGAAGCCGGGAGCCACAGGCTGCCGGCAGGTACGCTGAAAGCAAGCAGGAAAGGACCCGTTCGCCGGAACCAGTCGCCCGGCGCGGGAGAGGCATAATGAACATGAATGCACGTATGGACTGTAAAACGGAAGCAAAAGTCGATGCAGCTTCAGGAAAGAAGAACGTCTGTGTGATCTTTGGCGGCCAGTCGTCGGAGCACGACGTGTCGCTGGTCTCGGCATCGAATGTCATGGCCAGCCTGGATCCAGAGCGCTATAACCTGTATCCGGTCGGCATCAGCCGCAATGGGCACTGGTTCCTCTACTCCGGCCCGGTCGAGAAGGTGCGCAACAACATCTGGCTGGATGACGCATCGTTCTGCCAGGCAGCCTTCATCGCTCCCGATGCCGCCATCCACGGACTGGTCGTGCTCACCGGCAGCCCCGAGCATCCGGTGCAGCAGATCCGTCTCGACTGTGTCTTCCCGGTGCTGCATGGCAAGTTCGGTGAAGACGGCACGATCCAGGGCCTTTTCGAGCTGGCCCGCATCCCGTATGTCGGCTGCGGCGTGACAGCCAGCGCCAACGCCATGGACAAGGTCTTTTCCCGGACCATCTTTGATGCCGAAGGCATTCCCCAGGCCCGCTGGACCTGGAGCGGCCTCAAGGCCTGGCGCCAGAGCCCGGACAGCGAGCTTGCCCGCATCGAGCAGTCCTTTGCCTATCCGGTGTTTGTCAAGCCGGCCAACGCCGGCTCCTCGATCGGCGTCTCGAAGGCGAAGAACCGGGATGCACTGGCTGCCGCCCTCAATCTGGCCTTCGAACATGATAGCAAGGCCGTGATCGAAGAGTTCATCGACGGACGCGAGATCGAGGTCGCCGTGCTCGACGGCGAGCCCACGGTTGCCTCCTGCTGCGGTGAGGTGATTGCCGCCAATGAGTTCTACGACTACGAGGCCAAGTACCACAACGCCGCCTCGCGCACCGTCCTGCCGGCCGATCTGCCGGCGGAGGCTTCCGAGACGATTCGCAGGTATGCACTGAAGGCCTTCTCGGCTCTCGGCTGCGCTGGCCTTTCGCGGGTCGACTTCTTCCTCACCCGCCAGGATGGCCGTGTGCTGCTCAACGAGATCAATACCCTGCCGGGCTTCACGGAAATCAGCATGTACCCCAAGCTGATGGAGCACTCGGGCGTGGCTGCCGCTGCGCTGGTGACACATCTG
>CAYOHO010000336.1:0-3088 GCA_964403755.1 uncultured Oscillospiraceae bacterium | reverse complement strand
CAATGATCACAAATGGAATCAGTTTTCCGGACAGAAACTGAATTTTCCTGATCGGAGTAACATTCAACTGTTCAATAGTACCTTGTTCTTTTTCCTTCACCAAACTCATTCCGGAGAGGAATAAGCCAATGAGAGTGACTAAAATACAGAGCACTCCCGGAGCCATGTACCATTTGTATTCGAGCTCTGAGTTGTACCAGAATCGCGAAACCGAATTGATTTGATAGGGTGGATTAAACTCTGGTAATCCTTTCCAGTCGGCAATGATATTTTTATTGAAATCACGAATTACGGATGCCGCATACGAATAGGCCAACTGGGCAGCTTGTCCGTCGATGGCATTAATTAACAATTGCAGGCTGGCTTTATCTTCGCGTATCAGGTCGCGTTCGAATCCCTGCGGAATGACCAAAACCATGTGATCCTTGTTTCTCAGGATTGCTTTTTCGCCTTCATCAGGATTGAACGAAGTATTGTCGATAGTGAAAAAGGGCGATGCATCGAGTTTTGAAGCCAGTTTTCGCGAAGTTGACGACATGTCTTTATCGACCAGGTAAATGTCGACGTTTTTCAGATCGTAAGTAGCCGCAAAAACCAGCACCAGCATTTGCAACAATGGAATCATAATGATCATCCGGAGCATGGTTTTGTTGCGCTTAACCTGAATAAACTCCTTTTGTATAACGTAGAAAATTGTTTTCATCACTGTTTATTTACTATTTCCATATTTACTATTTACGATTTATCGTTTGCTTTTTTGAATTTGTAAATCGTAAATGGCTAAATTGTAAATTACTCCAATCTTATCTTAAAGTTCTTCACGCTGAGGCCAATAAAGACTGCAGCCATACTCATCAATATCAAGGTTTCTTTCCAAACATAAAGTATTCCGGTACCCTTCAGCATGATGTTTTTGATGATCACGATGAACCATCGCGGAGGCATAATGTGACTCAAAATTCGCAACGGTAATGGCATATTCTCGATCGGAAACATAAAGCCAGAAAGCAGAATGGTGGGTAACATCAGGGCCAGCACCGAAATAAACATAGCCACCATTTGGTTGGGCGCAACTGTCGAAATCAGGATGCCCAGACTAAGAGCCATCAGGATAAACAAAAAGCTTTCGGCCATCAGAAAAACAAAACTTCCTTTAATTGGAACACCAAAGAAAAATACTCCTATGATGATGATGGTTAGTGCATTAATAAAGGATAACAGAAGATAGGGCGTAACTTTACCCAATACAATCTGAATCGGTTTCAAGGGCGAGGCGAGCAATATTTCCATCGTTCCCAGCTCTTTTTCCTTACTGATCGAAATCGAAGTCATCATGGCAGAAATGAGCATTAAAATCATGGCCATAATCCCGGGCACAAACATGTAAACGCTTTTCAGCCCTTCGTTGTACAACATGCGCACTTCGGTATTAATTTGGTGTGGCAATTGCAGATTCTGCATTTTCTCCTTTTTCACATAGTCGTTTATGATTCCTGAAGCATAGTTGGTGAGTATGCGTGCTGTGTTTGGATCGGATGCATCGGCCAGAAGCTGAACATCAACTTTCCCATCGCGTTCAAGGTCCTGTTCGAAATTTGGTTTGAAACTGACCACCATTTTTACCTTTCCTTTACGGAAAACATCTTCCACATCATCGCCTGGCATAATTTCATCTCCCAACACGAAATAGCCCGATGAAATTAGTTTCGATGTTATTTCGCGGGTGGTATTGTCGCGCGATTGGTCGAGAATAGCAATCTTTGAATTCTGGATGTCGGTATTAATCACCTTCCCGAACAGTAAAAGCTGTACCACGGGCAAAAGAAAAATGATTAGCATCGTTCGCGGATCGCGAAAAATGTGTAAAAATTCTTTCCGGAGAAAACCTATAAATTGTTTCATATTTAGTCGTCAATTTTTTAGCGTAGAGACGCGATGCATCGCGTCTTTACAACCAAATGTTTCATTCTACGTTTCGTGCAATCTTCAGGAAAACCTCGTCCATATTTTTGGCACCATATTGGGCTTTCAGGTTTTCGGGTGTATCAAGCGCTTCGATACGGCCGTTATTCATAATCGAAACCCGGTTGCAATATTCGGCTTCGTCCATATAATGGGTGGTTACAAAAACAGTGATTCCACGATCGGAAGCTTCGTAAATCAGATCCCAGAACTTACGTCGTGTAATCGGGTCAACTCCACCGGTAGGTTCATCCAGAAATACAATTTTTGGATCGTGAAAAATGGCTACCGAGAAGGCCAGTTTTTGCTTCCAGCCCAACGGCAGAGATCCAATCAGCGAATCTTTTGCCGACTCAAGATCCAGATCTTTCAGTAATTTTTCCTGTTTTTCTTTACGTTCGTTGGGCGATATCCCATAAATTCCGGAGAAAAAACGGATGTTCTCGGCGATGGTCATGTCTTCGTAAAGCGAAAACTTTTGGCTCATGTAACCGATGTTCCGTTTGATTTTTTCGGTTTCGCGGTAAATATCAAACCCAGCCACTTTTACCTGTCCCGAAGTAGGAGAGGAGAGACCGCACAAAATTTTCATGGCAGTGGTTTTACCTGCGCCATTGGCTCCCAGAAAACCAAATATTTCGCCCTGGTAAACATCAAAATTCAGATGGTCGTTGGCAACAAACGATCCAAATTTCTTTACCAGGTTATGTACTTCAATTACTTTTTCCATTTTTCTAGTTTTCAGTCAGATTACTGGTTCTGCAACAATTCCATGAAAACATCCTCAATTGTTGGAGGAATGTCGAAAACCTGTAATTTCTTGTGATCTTTTTTCAACAGGTAATTTTCAAATTCTGTGGCCTTAACTTCATCTTCTTTGCCGGTAACGTGCAGGTATTGACCAAACGCAAATGCGGAGTCGGTTTTTTCCCACGAGCGCAAATCCTGAATCAATCGATGCATATCGTCAGAACGAATGGCGTAAAGCTTCCGATCGTAGTTTTCAACCAGTTTTTGGGGAGTATCAATATCAAGTACCTGACCTTTTTGCATCAGCGCCACACGGTTGCAGAGCATCGCTTCGTCCATATAGGGTGTCGAAACCAAAATGGTAATTCCCTTTGTT
>CAYOHO010000335.1:0-3088 GCA_964403755.1 uncultured Oscillospiraceae bacterium | reverse complement strand
CCGATCAGGGTGTGCCGCTTGATGACCTCGAATTCCTCATCGGTCAGGCTTCCCGGCTTCAGGAGAATGGCATCGGGGATGCCGACCTTGCCGATGTCATGCAGCTGGGCTGTCTGCGAAATCCATTCAACAGCGGAATCGGTGATGGCCACGCCCTGCCGGCGGGCGGCCTCGGCCAGGCAGCGGACATAGGCGCGCGTCCGCTGCGTGTGCATGCCTGTCTCCTGGTCGCGGAACTCGGCCAGGATCGCCAGGCTGGCGACAACGGCCTCGCGCGTCTTTACCAGCTCGGCGGTCCGTTCGGCGACCAGACGGTCGAGCCGGTCGCGATGCATCTTGAGCTCGAGGTGGATCCGGATGCGTGCCTTGAGCAGGTCGGGATTGAAAGGCTTGCCGATGAAGTCACTGCCGCCGGCCGCAAGGCCGAGGGCTTCATCGGACTGGCCGGTCAGCGCCGTCAGGAATATGACAGGAATGTCGCGCGTCAGCGGCTGCTGCTTGAAACGGCGGCAGATATCGAACCCGTTCAGGCCTGGCAGGTCGACGTCCAGCAGAATGAGGTCGGGAAGCTGGCGCACGGCGCTGTCCAGTGGCGTGGCCCCGTCCAGGGCAAAGTTCAGGCTGTAGTGCGATTCCAGGGCATGCCTGATCAGCTTGATGCTATCAGGACTGTCCTCGACAATCAGAAGATGCTCGTGCGGCTGCGTCACAAATGGACCTCCATCACCCCGTTGCCGTCCGCAGGGGTTCCGGTCATCCGGGCCATAGCTGACGGACAGGATGGCATGATGCTGCCGCTCCGGAAAGCCGGACGGCTCGACTGATGCATTCCTGCACCCATATCTTATGACAGTCACCTGATGGTGTCAAAGGCCGTTCCTGAAGGCTTCTCAGGAGAAGCGCGGCTCCGGCGGCTCCAGTCTGCGTGTTGTTTCGCGCAGGATGAGCTGCGGGCTGATGTCGCGGCTATGAAGTCCCGGATTATCCGGCCCCATCTTGCTGATCAGCATGGTGGCGGCCATCTGGCCGACCGAAAAGGCCGGCAGCTGCAAGGCAGACAGCGCCGGACTGAACAGGTCTGCGCCAGGGACATCCTCGAGGCTGATGACCGAAACCTGCTCCGGCACGGCGATGCCGCTCTGGCGGAAGGCCGCCAGCAGGCCACAGGCCAGGGAGCCATTGAGGGCCACAATGGCCGTGAAGTCGAGTGGCTCCGCCGCCAGGCGTCTGCCGAGCGCCTGGCCGGCTGCAAAGTCCCCGTCCGGCAGGAGACCCGACGATTCCTGGTCGGACACGAGCACCCGGGATTCCCGGTAGCGCAGTCCAGCCATGGATAGTGCCTCCTGATATCCCTTGAGCACCTGCTCCCGGTTCCAGCGCGTGACCGGCAGCGTCGCCAGCGCGATGCGGGCATGGCCGCTCTCGGCGAGGTGCTGCACTGCCAGGCGCACACCGCTGCTGAGATCATAGTCAATATGGCTGCAGTCAAGGCCAGGCAGGCGCTGATCGAACAGGACAACGCGCATGCCGTGGTCGATGAACTCCTTCAGGCCCTCGACCTGGTTCGTGACCGGCGAGAGGATGACGGAGAGAATCTTCTTGTGGAACAGTTCGCTCAGGTAGTCGAATTCGCGGTCGCGGTCGCGCAGGGAGAGGCCGACCGAAACACCGCAGTCATAGTCGCGGGCGATCGATTCGATGCCGGTGAGGAACTGGGCGTACATGGGATTGACGACATTGGGCAGGATCACGCCAATCCGGCTGCGGATGCGCGACTCGCGCATCCGGCTGACCTGGCGGTAGCCAAGCATCCCGGCAGCTCCGAGCACGCGGCTGCGCAGGGCATTGCTGACTTCATAGGCCGGGTTGTTGAGCACCCGGGAAACGGTTGACGCGGATACATGCGCCTCGCGGGCGACATCCTTGATGGTTGCTGTATCGCTCTTTGGCCGGGCCATGGCCACCCTCCCGCCTCTGCGTCTGAGAAAAGGGGTGCCCCGGAGTCTGTCCATCTGGACTTTCGCCGAGGCACCCCACCTATCAGGAATCATCTGTCTCTGTCCAGGCCGCCGGCTGGCGGCCCGATGTCAGCTGTCCGTTCAGGGCCTGGTCGGTGCTCTGCAGGCTGGAATGCCGTTCCGCTGCCGGAATGGCCATTGTTGAAGGAATTACTTCTTCTTGTAGTCGGCGCGGGTGATGGTGCTCATGACTTCGGGGACCTTGTTCTTGTTGATCGCGAGGAACTGGGTGGTGGCGCCGATGTGGTCCTTGTTGAAGGAGTAGAGGGAGGCCACGCCCTGGACTTCGCCGAGGTTGAGCATTGCGTTCTGGATGGCTTCCGGATCCTGCGACTTGGCCTTCTCGATGGCGGCCTTGAAGATGGTCAGGATGTCATAGGCCGAGGAGCTGTTCATGTCGGAGACGACGCCGAACTTTGTCTGGTAATCCTTGGCGAAGGTCTTGCCGGGTTCGGTCTGGACAGTCGGCACCCAGTCGGAGATGGAGTACCAGCCGTTGCAGTCGTCCTGCGACAGGGCGATCGTGGTGGAGGAACCGGCGTCCGGGCTGCCAACCTTGATCAGGTCGGTGAGGCCGGCGCCCTTGATGCCCATCTGGATCAGGGCCGCTTCGTTCGGGTGGGCCATCATGAGGATGCCGTCGCAGCCGGCCGTCTTGATCTGGCCGAGGTAGCCGGCGAACTGCTTCTCACCGGTCGCGAACTTGAGGACGAGCGCCGGCTCGACGTTGAAGGTCTTCATGGCGGCGATGGCGTTGTCGGCCAGGCCCTGGCCGAAAGCGTCGGTGTCGTGGATGACGGCGATCTTCTTCGCCTTGAGGACGTTGACAATGGCGTCGGCCATGGACGAGCCGGTGCCCTGGTCATTGATGCGGTTCTGCCAGGTGTACGGGTTTTCGGCGACAGCGGCGGTCAGCTTGACGCTGGAGCCGTGGTGGATCGTCGGAATCTTGTACTGCTTGACGAAAGGCAGGGCAGCAAGGCCCTGGTTGGAGTACTGGCCGCCCATGGAGGCGCTGATGTCGCCGCGGGCGCCGATCTTGTGGAAGGCATTGGCCGCGCCCTGGTCGG
>CAYOHO010000334.1:0-3091 GCA_964403755.1 uncultured Oscillospiraceae bacterium | reverse complement strand
CGACGGTCTGGCAGCGGGCCTGGACGGCTTCGGGCACGCCGCAGAGCCACTGCAGGATGTCGAGCTGGTGCGAGGCCTGGGTCATCAGGAGGCCGCCGCCCTCGCCGGCCCAGGTGCCGCGCCAGGCGCTCGTCTTGTAGTAGGCCGGCGTGCGGTAGAGGTTGGTGACCAGCCAGGTGACGCGGATCAGCTCGCCGATGGCCTTCCCGGCCATGAGCTGGTGCACCTGCCGGTAGGCGCCGGACTGGCGCCGGTTGTACATCACGCCGCCCGTCAGCTCGGGATGTGCCGCCAGCTGTTCGACGAGGCGGCGCACATCGCCGGGGTCGACGCCGATCGGCTTCTCGACCAGGATATGCAGGCCGCGTTCGATCGCCTGCATAGCCATCGCCGGATGCTCCTGGTGCGGCGTGCAGATCAGGACCGCATCGATCAGGCCGCTTGCCAGCATTTCTCCGTAATCCGTGAAGACGCGGGCACTTTCCAGATGGTGCACGTCGACCGCCCGGGCCAGGCTGGCGGGGTTGCGGCTGGACAGGGCCGTGATCCGGACGTTTTGGACCAGGCCGGCCTGGATCAGGCCGATGTAGTCGTTGGCGATCGTGCCGATGCCGGCGATGCCAAGGCGGATCATGAGCGCAACCCTTCCTGGAACCGGGCGCCCTTCAGTGCGTCTTCCTGACCCTGAAGCCGGTCGCGCGCCTGGGCTTCTGCTGCTTCCTGGAACCGGGCGCCCGGCTTCATGGTTCCGTCAGCCGTCCAGCCGTCGCTGGCAATCACGATCGGCTGGCCGAATTCGGGATTCAGTTCGGGGAAGTCGCTGCGGTAGTGCGAGCCGCGGCTTTCGCGGCGCAGCCGGGCGGCTGTCAGGATGGCGCGGGCGGTGGTCAGCTGGGCCTCGAAGCGGCGCGTGGCCGCAATCGCCTGCGCTTGGGCGGCTTCAGGCGTCTGATCCGGATGGGTCGCCATATGAGAACCGGTCGTCCGACTCGAGTCTTCGAGCGGTCCGGCCTGGGCCAGCCGGTCTATTCCGGCCAGCGCCTCAGCCAGTCCCTGCTCGCTGCGCACCACCAGGGCGTGGCGATGCATCAGCTCCCGTAGTTCATGCAGCCGTTCCGGGACATTGGCCTCGGCATGGGCAGCGAATGGGCAGGTGAGATCCTGTCGCGGCGGATTGCCGGCTGCAAATGCCGCCGCCGATCGTCCGGCGCGGCCGCCGAAGACGAGCCCGTTGGCGGTGGAGAGGCCGCCGATCCGGTCAGCCCCGTGCATGCCGCCGGTCGCTTCGCCGCAGGCGAACAGGCCGGGCACGCCCGTCGAGGTGTCGGGGGCGATCTGGATGCCGCCGTTGGCGGCATGGGCGAACAGGCCGATCCGGGCCGGATCGGCCATGTGCAGTCCCTTGGCCTCGGCCAGCCACTCGAAATACGTACGGATCATTTCCGGAGGACGGTCAAGCATTTCCTGGGTGAAAGTGACGCTGACGCCAGCCGGATCGTCCTGAAGGGCCGAGAAGATGGCCAGGTCGATCTGCTTTGCCGGCAGGCGGGACGTGAACGGGCCGTAACCCCCGCGCTCGTTGAGCAGCGCCTGGACCTCGGCATCGGAGAAGGCAGAGAGCAGGGGCTTGCCGCTGCCATCCATCAGTCGGGCGAAGCGGAAAGCCTTCTCATTGAATACCGTCTTGTAGATCGGCGACAGGTAGCCGGGCATGATCTGCATGAACTCGAGGTTCACCAGCCGCGCGCCGCTTTTCAGGGCCAGGCTCTGGATGCTGCCGCCGACGTCGTCGGTGGTCAGGCGGTGCTTGAAGAGGCCGCCGAAGCCGCCGCCGGCCAGGACAAGGGCGCCGCAGGCGATCAGACGAATGGCGCCGCCCTCATGGACGACTGCGCCGCTGACCTGCCCATCGGTCAGGCAGATCTCGAGCAGCTCGCAGAACGGGCGCGTCTGGACGCCAAGCCGGGCGATCTGTTCTCCGAAGACCGTGCGGGCGTTGGCCGACTCGATCCGGTTCCAGTCGCGGTGCTTGTGGTCGAAGCAGGGGATGAACTCGCGCTCGTTGGCGTTGGCAGCCCGGTGCAGGTGGATGCCCATGGCGCGGATTTCGGCGATCGCCGGCTGGATGCCGCTGACAAAGGTCTCGACGAGGGCCGGATCGGCCATGCCGCAGCCGACCTGCTGGATCGTCGTAGCCAGGTCGGCTTCATCGGCTTCATTTTCGGGTCCGATCAGGCCAAAGCCCCAGGTTCCGGGAAAGAAGCTTGAGCCGGAGAAGATTTGGGCGCTGCTGGCCAGGATGACCGAGCGGCCTTCGCCGGCTGCCGCCAGGGCGGCCCGGATGCCGGCCAGCCCGGAGCCGATGACGAGGACATCGCAGGCTGTGTCGCTGTTCAATTGCATCCTGTCGGGCTGCCTGACCGTGCCGGGCTGCTTCATCATGCCGGGCTGACTCATCGTGCTGGCCGGTGCCATCATTGGACCGTGGCCGGATCGCTGACGGGGGCGCTGTCCGGAACGCGGGTCGGGGCGCTGGCATAGAGGTGGCAGGCGGTGTAATGCTCTTCGCCGTCAACCATGTGCTTGACCAGCGGCGGGCGCTCGGTCTTGCAGATCGGCATGCACTTGCGGCAGCGGGGATGGAAGTTGCAGCCGGACGGGGGCTTCATCGGGCTCGGCACATCGCCTTCGAGGACGATGCGCTGGGTCTTGCGGTCGGGGTCGACGACCGGGATGGCCGAAAGCAGGGCTTCGGTGTAGGGATGCATCGTGTTGGTGAAAATCTGGCTGGTCTTGGCCAGCTCGACGATGCGGCCGAGATACATGACGGCGACGCGGTCGCTGATGTACTCGACGACGCTGAGGTTGTGGGTGATGAAGATGTAGGTCAGGCTGCGCTGCTTCTTGAGCTCCTTGAGCAGGTTGAGCACCTGGGCCTGGATCGAGACGTCGAGGGCGGAGACGGCTTCGTCGCAGACGACCATCTCGGGGTTGACGCAGAGGGCGCGGGCGATGCCGATGCGCTGGCGCTGGCCGCCGGAGAACTCGTGCGGGTAGCGGTTCTTGAAGTAGCGGGACAGGCCAACGCGCT
>CAYOHO010000333.1:0-3131 GCA_964403755.1 uncultured Oscillospiraceae bacterium | reverse complement strand
CTGCGCCGCGACCAGCGGCGGGAGAACACCATCACGGCCCTGGCCGAGCCCGACGCCAACGGCTTCTACACAGTCCGCCTGCGCCAGAATGATGGCCTGCGCGACACGGTCGACCTGCGCCTGACCGTGCCGAACCTGGCGATCGCCGAGATGCTGTGCAGCAACTGGAAGGCTTATCCGCAGACTCTCTACCTGGGTCTGCTCAACCTGCTGTCCCAGCCGACGGGTACGGCCGAGCCGCACCCGCAGCCCGACGAAAGCCCGGCCGGACAGGCAGCCAACGATTTCCCCGACCGCCAGCTCTCCTTCTGATCAGCAGGCCGCGGCCCTTTCCTGCCCCGGTTCGAAAATGCCTCGAATGGCCGCAGCGTTGATTGCCTGTGCCCCGGCGTAAAAAAGGGAGACTGTCCCGGCAAGTCCGGTGCAGTCTCCCTTTATGATGCTGGCAGAAGCGGGCGCGCTGGTCCGGGGCGGATCCCGGTGCTGCCGCTTCAGGAAATCAGGTCCGGCAGGGCAATGATGCGGTCGGCCAGATCGTTGGCGTAGGCTGTGAGCGCTGCCAGATCCTCGTCATTCGGCAGGCCCTTGACCAGCAGCGTGGGCAGGCGCTCGGCCTTGAAGCTGGAGAGGAGGCCATTCATCGTGTCCTCCATCTTCGTTCCCCAGCCATAGGAGCCCATGAGGCCGAGGAAGTGGGTCTTGGGCCGCATGCTGTTGGCGATGCAGGCGGCATAGACCGCAGCAGGATGCGGACCGCCCAGCAGTGTCGGTGTGGCGAAGACGACCGCAGCGGCGTCAACAAGGTCATTGATGAAGTGGCCGGTCTCGACCGCCAGCGCTTCCGGCGAGGCGCCGAGGTCGTGGCAGATGACCGAGATGCCGCGCTGCGACAGCTTGATCGTCAGGTGCTCGACCATGAGGCGGGTGCTGTCGTGCATGCTGACATAGGGGATCGAGACCAGCTTCTTGACGCTGTCGCCGGTCCACTTCTCGTACTTGCGCAGGATCAGGTCCGGATCGTACCAGACGGGGCCATGGGCCGGCGCGATCATGCGCGGCTCGAGGGCGCGGACCCGGGCCGTGTACTTGGCGATGTGGCTGCGGAACGGCATCATGATTTCCGAGTAGTAGGACTTGGCGGCCAGCTGCAGCTGGCTGCTCGAGGTCGAGAACGCCTTTGGCGTCGAGAAGTGCGAGCCGAACAGGTCGCTGGAGAAGAGGATGTGCTCCTCTTCGAGCCAGAACATCGTGTTGTCGGGCCAGTGGGCGAACGGGATCGGCTGGCAGACGAGCGTGAGGCCGCCAAGGTCGAGGCGCTCGCCTTCGGCGAGAACCTTCACCCGCTCGGGCGCCAGGTGGATGTGCGTCGCCATCAGGTCGCGCACCTTGGCGGTGGCCACGACCTGGGCCATGGGGAAGCGGCGCAGGACGGCCGCATTGCCGCCGGAATGGTCCTGCTCCGTGTGCAGGCAGACCAGGTAGTCGATCTTGTCGACGCCGGCCTCGCGCAGGTTCTTCAGCAGGACGTTGATCTTCTCCGGATCGACGGCATCGATGAGCGCAGTCTTCTCGCGCCCGACCACCAGGTAGGAATTATAGGTCGTGCCAAACGGCGTCGGCATGAGGCAGTCGAACATGCGCCGCTCGGGATGGGCTGCACCCACCTCAAAGATGTTGTCGGCAATTGATAGAACCGGCATAACGGGTCTCCTTCATGACAGATAGACCGGTCCGTGCCCCGGCTGGAGCGCGGACCGGTCCACAACGTCCATGGTTCGTCAGGCGCCTGGCGTCCAGGGCCGTAACGGCTTATTCCTCGCTGAACTCATCCTTGGGCGCGCCGCAGAGCGGGCAGGTCCAGTCCTCGGGCACCGCTTCGAACGGGGTGCCGGGTGCAACGCCATTGTCCGGGTCGCCAGCGGCGGGGTCATAGACATAGCCACAGAGGTTGCAGACGTACTTCTTCATGAACAGTTCCTCTCTTTCATTGAAGCCGGCACGCCGGGTGCCTGACCGTATCTGCATCCAATTATATCGCGAGAAATGGCCGCACGTCATCCACCATGTTACGGAAATACGGCCTGCAGCAGGCAAGACCGACGGCAGGCGGCCGTTCAGCGCGGCAGGATTGACGGCAGGCAACCGTTCAGCGCGGCAGGACGATCGACTTGCCCTCTTCGGCCAGCCGCTTCGAGAAGCGGTAGAGCACGAAGCGCCGGCCGATCACCTGGACGACTTCGGCACCGACGGCGTCGGCCAGGCGGGCGGCAATGTCGCCGACCGGCTCGGTGGCGGTCTTGAGGACGCTGGCCTTGACCAGCTCGCGGGTCTGCAGCAGGTCGCCGAGGCTGTTCACGAGGGCGTCGCCGACTTCGGTCTTGCCGATATGGAGCGTGCAGTCAAGCGGATTGGCCAGACTGCGCAGGAAGGCTCTCTGTTTGCTGTTGAGCATGGGATCTCTCGACTCCTTCTGGACCGGCTGTGCCGGGAAGCGGTTGGGCTGGCGCAGGCGGGCCGGGATTGGCCCATGTCTGCCGCGGGATCAGAACAGGAACTCGAACTCGGCGTCGTGCAGGCGGACGAGATCGCCCTCGTGGACGCCGGCCTTCTCGAGGGCGGCGATGACACCCTTCTTGCGCAGCAGGCGCTGGAAGTACTGCAGCGATTCGGCGTCGTCAAAGTTGGTCGAGCCGACCAGGTTGGCAATCCAGCTGCCGGTGACCACGAAGACGCCGCCGTCGCACTCGATGTCGAACAGGTGCTCTTCCTCGAAGCGGTAGATCGTCTCCTCGGTGACTGGTTCGGTCAGAACCGTCTGCGGCAGGCTGCGGACCATCTCGGCTGTCTTGTGCATCAGCGCGTCGACGCCCTCGCGGATCGGCGCACAGATCGGGAAGACCTGGTAGCCGCGCTCGAGCAGGATGCCTGTGAGGCGGCCGAGTTCCTCCGGCGTGGTGTCGTCGATCTTGTTGAGCGCCACGATCTGGGGCCGGCTGGCCAGCAGCGAGTTGAACTCGGCAAGCTCGCGGTTGATCTGGTCGAAGTCGTCAATCGGGTCGCGGCCCTCGGCACCGGAGGCGTCGACCACATGGATCAGCAGGCGGGTTCGCTCGACATGACGAAGGAAATCA
>CAYOHO010000332.1:0-3134 GCA_964403755.1 uncultured Oscillospiraceae bacterium | reverse complement strand
TGGCAATCTCCAGCTCGCCGTCGCCGTCGATGTCGATCGCGGCCAGGTCGCTGATCGGCCAGTCCATGATCTGCTCCACGGACCAGGCGCCGCCTTCCGCCTGGGGCGGCGTGACGATGAAGGCGCCGTCGCGGGCGCCGACCATCGCGGCATTGCGGCCGTTCCAGACCACCTTGGCGAAGCCGTGGTTCTGGTAGAGGGAATCGATCAGGACCTCGAGCTTCATCGGGGTGTTCAGGTCATCCGGCAGGCTGGCGACATAGACCTTGCCGGGATGCGACCAGTCGTCGCGGGCATCCTTCTGGTCGGACAGGGTGCAGCCGATGAAGTACTTGCGGCCATTCGCCTCGATCACGTCGAAGCGGTGCAGGTAGGGCAGCTTGAACAGCTCGGTGACCGCAAAGGTGCCGTCGGCCTGCGGCCTGACCCAGACGAGGGTGGCCTCTTCCCACTGGAACATCTTGAAGAACTTCTGGATCGTCAGGAACTCGCCGTTGGTGCCGGGCAGCGGCGCGAACGTCATCGTTCCGCCGGGCTCGGTCCACACGGCCAGCTGTTCGCTGTAGTCCGGACCGGTGAAGGCATAGCAGGCGCCGGTGCCCTCGGTGGCGAGCAGGGCCAGGGTCCGCCCGTCGACCTGAACGCTGCCAGTGGCGTAGCAGCGGTTCTGCTCCATCAGGAATTTCTTTTCAATCTTCATTTCGGTCCTCCCGTTTTGATTCCGGCGGCTCTGCTTCCCGCGGCTGCTGAATCCTGTCCGTATCCATCGGTATCTATCCGTACCTGTCGGCTCTGTCCTTATTTTGCGGTTCTTTCCGTATCCAGCGGTATCTGTCAGTCGGCGTCAGCTGCGGCCTGGGGCTGGCTGATGGTCACGATATCGAGGCCGCGGGCGCGGAGCCGCTCGAGCTCTTCCACATCGGCGCTGGTGTCCGTGATCAGGTGGGTGATGTCGGAGATGCTTCCGCTGAGAAAGTTCTTCTCGACGCCGATCTTGGAGCCGTCGGTAACGATGATCTTGTCGCCGCTGCAGCGACGGAGCATGGCCTGGTTGATCGCCGTCTCCTGCAGCACGCCGCTGGTGATCCCGCCCTTCACGCTGATGCCGCTGACACCGATGACGCATTTGGTGGCGCGCACCTTCATCAGGGTGTTGAGCGCAAACTCGCCGATGAGCGAGCGCTTGTTGCCGTAGACTTCGCCGCCGGTCAGGATCAGCTCGACCTGCGGGTCGCGGGACACGTTGACCGAACGGGCGTTGTTGGTGATGACGACGACCTTGCGGCCGCGCAGGAACTTGATGATGCGCATCGCCGTGGCACTGGAGTTGATGAAGACAACGTCGCCATCTTCGATGCTTTCGGCAGCCCGGGCGGCAATGGCATCCTTGATGGCATTCTCGCTGTCGTCCACGAGGTTGAGGAGGTCATCGGTGTCCTCGCGGCTGGCGATGTAGCGCACGCCGCCGTGATAGCGTTCGACCAGGCCCTGCTCGACCAGGAAGTCAAGGTCCCGCCGGATGGTGATCTCGGAAACCGAAAGCCAGTCGGCCAGGTCGGCGACGCTGGCGGTCTGCTGCTCTTCGAGGAACTGGAGGATTCGGTTCTGGCGCTTCTGAATGACACTCTTGCTGAATTTCATGGCTGCTGCTCCTTGATTCATCAGATGCTTGTCCAGTGGTTCTGTACGTGGCTGGCATGCGGGACGGCGCTGGGCTTCGGTTTGTTCAGGTCTGTGGGGCTTCGGTTCGTTCAGTTCTGCGGGGCTTCGGTTCGTTCAGGTCTGTGGGGCTTCGGTTTGTTCGCGTCAGTGGGGCTTCGGTTTGTTCGCGTCAGTGGATCTTCGGTCAGCGCAGGGCGGCTGCCGGTTCGGCGCGGCGGTCGCCGGTGCGTTCGCTCCGTTCGCGGCTGGCCGGTTCGGCCGGACGGAGCGGCACCTGGACAACCTCGACGCCCTGTTCGCGGAGCTGGAAGATCTCGCCGGGATCGGCGGCCTCGTCGGTGATCAGCATGGAGATGGACTGGATGGAGCCGCACTTGAAGTTGTTGCGGCTGCCCACCTTGGCCCCGTCGGCCAGGACGGCGCGGAAGCTCCCCGGGCGGCGGATCATCATCTCGTTGATCGGCGTCTCCTGCAGGACGCAGGTGGTGATGCCGTCGCGCGCACTGATGCCGCTGACGCCGAGGAAGACTTTGCTGACGGAGACCTTGGCCAGGTTGTTCAGCGCCATCTCACCCACCATCGACATCTTGTTCTGGTGGATCTGGCCGCCGGTCAGGATCAGCTCGATGCGGGGGTCGATCGCCATGCCGAGCGCCTGGTAGTTGTTGGTGATGACGATCACGTGCTTGCCGACGATGTACTTGAGCATCAGGATGGCCGTGGAGCTGGAATTGATGAAGATCATGTCGCCGTCCTCGACATAGGCGGCGGCCTGCCGGGCGATTGCCTCTTTGCTCAGGGTGAGTCCCTCGCTGGCCGGCAGTTGGCCGGGATCGTCCTGGAGGCTGCCGCTGATCAGGTTGGCGCCGCCGCGCATGCACTTGAGGATGCCCTGCGCCTCGAACAGCCTGAGATCGCGCCGGATGGTCAGCGGCGACACCCGCAGCGCGCGGGCCAGCGCCTCGGTCGTAACCGAGCTGTTCTCACGGAGCAGCTGGAGGATCGACTGCTGGCGCTTGATGACATTGGCCTTGCTGTTCTTCATGGATGCTCTTCCTTGATTCTGTCGCGAACCGGTCATAATCCGCGGCCTGAGCGTTTGTTCAAATGAACGCAAGCATTCATTTAGGATCGTTCAATCTTATATTCTCGATTCTATAGGATAATATTGCATTTTGCAATGGCGATTTATGTGCATTCGAAAATATCGCCCTGATCCATTGAGCGAATTTATGAACTTTGGCTATGCAAAGCGCATAGCAGCGGCGGTCTTCATCGTATATTTTGGCTATTTTGATGGCCAACGTATTTTTTGATTGATTTTTACGATTGAAAGCGTACAATAAAGAATATCGAGCGAACCTAATACGAACCATACCCGATCATTCATTCATAAACGGAGAAAGAGAGGCGAGCAAATGAGCAAAGTCGACCAGATCACTCGCGAGTCCTGGATCCTGGGCGCATTTCCC
>CAYOHO010000331.1:0-3135 GCA_964403755.1 uncultured Oscillospiraceae bacterium | reverse complement strand
GCTTGTCGTCGAGCACCTCGGTGTTGAGGAAGGACGCCTTCTCCAGCAGCAGGTCCGAATCGCGGTAATAGCTTTCCAGCGCACTGGAGCTCCGTGTCAGCAGATAGCGTTCGGTGTCTGACAGCACAACCGTCAGGGCTGCGCTGAGGTCGTAGATCTGGGCGTTGCCGGCGTAGACGGCATTGAGCTGGTTGGCGGTCGCCTTGAGCGAGAGGACGTTGTAGATGGTCGAGCCGCCGACAAAGACGCTGGTCAGCAGGTAGGGCACCAGCAAGCGCTTGAGCAGGGTGCTGCTCGTGAAGAGGCGGCGGAGGCGGCTCATGGCTGGACGCGGCTGGCACTGGCGGCCGCCGTTGCTTTTTCGGGATGCAGTCCGTATTCAATGAAGCTGTCGATATTCGTGCTGTCAACGATGGCCAGCTTGGCCTGATAATAGTCGCTGGTCCGGTTGCTCCGGTTCAGCTCATCCAGCGCCATGATGCTTTCGTAGCCGATTTCGAACGGGTCGCTGACCAGCATGGCCTGGATGAGGCCTGAACGCACATATTCCTGGATATCGGCGTTGTTCTGGTAGCAGAGGATGCCGATGTCGCTGGTCCAGCCAAAGTCGGCCAGGGCCTCGACGACGTGCAGCGTATCCTCGGCATTGAGGCTGATGATGGTCGACAGCTGGCTTCGATTGTCCAGAAGCAGCCGGCGGACCTCGTTTTCCACGGCGAAGGCGCTCGAGTGGTCGACTTCAATGGCCTGCACGGAGTAGCTGCTGTATCGGTCGAGGACATCCTTGAGCCCGGCGACGACCAGGTTCTCGGCCAGACTCACCGGATGGCTGTCATCGCTGGTCAGGATGGCGATCTTGCCCGAGGTCTTCCGGTCCTCGATGATCTGTCCGAAGGAGCGCCCCAGGTCGAAGCTGTTCACCCCGACAAAGGCCTGGCGCTTGCTGCTGGCCGCGTCATTCTCCAGGGTGACGACCGGGATGCCGGCCGTGACGGCTTCGTCGACGGCCAGGCGGGTGGCGTTGGCATCGACGACGCAGGTCGCGATGCCGTCCAGCCGTGCTGCCGTCGCAATCTGGACCAGCTCGGCGGAACGGTCGCTCGAATAGGCCTGCGAACCGACCAGTTCGACCACGGCATCGGTTTCGGCTGCAGCCGCCCGCGCGCCGCGGCCGACCTCCTGCCAGAAGGCGGAGTCCAGCTGCTCTGCAACCAGGGCATAGTGATAACGCGCCGGCTTCAGCTCCTCGTTCGGAGCCTGCTGGCGCGTCAGTCGCTGCTGCACGGCGATCATCGCCGGCAGCGAAAGCAGGGAAGTCAGCACCAGGATGAGGATCGTCACCTGGTAGAGGTGACGGCGCAGGAATTCGCGGATATGGATTCGGTTCACCCCCCGGCCGTGGTAATTTCATGTCGCACCCGGTTCGGACTGGCAATCCCATTTTACCGCTCCGAACCGGGATTTCCCAGAGGGCGTCCAGCCCGCATCCGGTTCACTGGAAACGAGCGCCCGGTTCCGGGAGATGAGCGCCCGGTTCCGGGAAAGAAGCGCCCGGTTCTGGGAAAGGATCGCCCGGTTCCGGGAAAGGATCGCCCGGTTCCGGGAAAGGATCGCCCGGTTCCGCGGATACCGTAAATGGCACTGCCCCGCCGGCCGGGGCCAGCGGGACAGTGCCGGTTTGCGCAGGACAGGGGGGATCAGCCCTTCTTGTTGCGGGTGGTGACGTCGAAGAGCACGGCCAGGATCAGCACGATGCCACGGATGACGTACTGCCAGGAGATGTCGATGCCCATCAGGTTCATGCCGTTGGTCAGCGAGGCCATGACGAAGGCGCCGATGATGGAGCCGGTGACCTTGCCGACGCCGCCGGAGGTGGAGACACCGCCGACATAGGCTGAGGCAATTGCATCGAGCTCGAAGGCGACACCGGCCGTCGTGGTGGCCGACTGCAGGCGGGCGGTGTAGAGGATGCCGGACAGGGCGGCCAGCATGCTCATGCAGCCAAAGACGAAGAACGTGACGTTGCGGACGCTGATGCCGCTCAGGCGGGCGGCCTCGGGATTGCCGCCGACCGCGTAGATGTGGCGGCCGAGGACTGTTCGGTTGGTCAGGAAGTGGAAGATTCCGGTGACCAGGATGACGATGACAACCGTCCAGGACAAGCCATTGAACTGGGCCAGGATGTAGGTGATGTAGGCGATGATCAGCGACATGAAGGCCAGCTTGAGGATGTGGACGTTGAGCGAGACGACCTCGAAGTGGTACTTGAGCTTGTTGGCGCGGGTGCGGTTCTGGCTGATGAACAGGGCGACGATCGCCAGCAGGCCGAGCAGGAGGGTGATGGTGTGGTAGCCGGGAAGCAGCTTGAGGTCGGGGATGTAGCCGTTGCCCAACGCGTTGAAGCTGGCGTTCGGGACGATGATCGTGCCGGTCCTGATCGTGGCCTGGAGCAGGGCGCCGCGGAAGATCAGCATGCCGGCCAGCGAGACGACGAAGGCGGGCATGTTCAGCCGGGCGACGAGGAAGCCGTAGAACAGGCCGATGCCGACACCAATCAGCAGGACGATCGGGATCGCCACGAAGACCGGCAGCTTGGCCTGGGTCAGGAGCAGGGCCACGACGGCGCCGAGGAAGCCGGCGACGTAGCCGACTGAGAGGTCGATGTGGCGGATGATCAGGATCAGCGTCATGCCGACGGCGAGGACGGCGATGTAGCCGGTGGCGTCGATCAGCTTGCTGATGTTGCGGGCTGAGATGAATGTGCCCTTGGTCAGGATCGAGAAGATCGCCATGATGAAGAACAGGGCAATGTACATGCCGTAGTCACGGATATTCTTCTTGAGCAGGTCTTTCATTTCGGAAACGAATCCCATCTTGCTTTCCCCCTTGGTTCTCGATGCAGCGAGACAGTGCCGGTCAAACCGTCGCCAGAGCCATGATGGCGTCCTGGGTTGCCTCTTCAATCAACAGTTCGCCGGTGATCCGGCCTTCGGCGACCACGTAGATCCGGTCGCTCATGCCGAGCACTTCAGGCAGCTCGGACGAGATCATGATGATGCTCATGCCCTGGTCGATCAGCTTGTTGATGATGGTGTAGATCTCGTACTTGGCGCCGACGTCGATGCCGCGGGTCGG
>CAYOHO010000330.1:0-3147 GCA_964403755.1 uncultured Oscillospiraceae bacterium | reverse complement strand
GGGTTCCGAGCATCTTGATTCCATGCTTCGCCAGGAAGCCGTTCTCATCGAGCTCCATGCCGAAGTTGAGGCCGGTCTGGCCGCCGAGCGTGGCCAGCAGGCCATCGATCCGCTCCTCGAGGAGCAGGTTCTGGATGACGTCAATCTGCAGCGGCTCGAGGTAGATCCGGTCGGCCATCTCGCTGTCGGTCATGATCGTCGCCGGGTTGCTGTTGACCAGGACGACGTAGAATCCTTCCTGCTTGAGGGCACGGCAGGCCTGGGTGCCTGCGTAGTCAAATTCGGCGGCCTGCCCGATGATGATCGGGCCGGAGCCGATCACCATGATTCTGCTGACATCGGTTCTTCTTGGCATCTTTCTTCTCCTTGCGTATCGGACTGCATGGTCGCCGCCGGCTCAACCCGCGTCCGGCTGCAGGCGCCATGCCTGCGGCCGCCGCTGGCGGCGGGCATCTGCGGATAAATATGCGCCATGAATAAATATCCACATATTTATGCAGTTATTTGTATTTTTATGCATCTGTATACTTATACATCTGCAGCCGAAATCTGTCAATCGCGCAGCCATGTTCCGATACGACGATTCTGGATCAGGGTCCAGCCAGGCCGTTCCCTGGCAATGCAGCCTTGAAGGGATCACCCGCGCCGGTGCGCGAGCGCCGCCTGCAGGGCCTGGCGCATGTCCAGGGCTTCGCTGCGGCAGGCTTCGGCGAAGGCGTCGTGCGGCTGGCCGAGCTTCTTGTAGGCGAGCATCAGGCTGCGCGAGGCGTTGACGATGGCGCCGCGGCCATCAGCGTCAAAGTTGGCGGCGCAGTCCTCGGCGGTTGCACCCTGGGCGCCGTAGCCCGGTACGAGGATGATCGACTCGGGGATCCGGCTGCGCAGGCGGGCGGCCTGCTCCGGGTAGGTGGCGCCGATGACGGCGCCGGCCGGACCGTAGCCGGAGGAGCCGGCCAGGCCTTTGCCCCAGGCGCGGACCCGGTCAGCGACGGCTTCATAGACCAGGCGGCCATCGGCCAGCTGGAGATCCTGCAGGTCGCCGGCAGAGGGGTTCGAGGTGCGGACGAGGATGAAGACGCCCTTGCCGTGGCGGCGGCACTGCTCGAGGAAGGGCTCGATGCCGTCGCTCCCGAGGTAGGGGTTGATGGTCAGCGCGTCGACCGCGGCCATGGCCATCCCCTCCCCGCCCCACAGCGGCGTCTCGCCGAGGTAGGCCCGGGCATAGGCGGCAGCCGTGGTGCCGATGTCGTTGCGCTTGCCGTCAGCGATGACCAGCATGCCGCGGCTGCGGGCGTAGCGGCAGGTTTCGAGGAAGGCATCAAAGCCGGGGCGGCCGAACTGCTCGTAGTAGGCCAGCTGCGGCTTGATGGCCGGCACGATGTCGGCCACGGCATCGATCAGGCGGCGGTTGTACTCGGCGATCGCCAGGCCGGCATTCGTCAGCGGATCATCGCCGGCACGGGCGAATTGGTCACTCAGGCTGGCCGGGAGGTAGTCGAGCATCGGGTCGAGGCCGAGCACCGTCGGGTTCTCCAGCGCATCGATGCGGTCGAGCAGCCGTTCGGCGAAGCCGGCGCCCGCGGCCGGGTCTACTGGCGCGGCCGGATGGGCCATGGCGGCAGGCGCGGCTGTCGCGAACTGGCTGGCCGGGACGGCAGGCGCGGCTGTCGCGGACTGGCTGGCCATGGCGGCCGGTGCGGCCGCGGCGGGCTGTGCGTCTGGGTTGGCGCGGGCGATCGGTTCTCCAGCGTCAGGCTTCATGGGTGATCCTCCCATCCGAAATCGTCATGCAAACCTTGCCGTTCAGCGTCTGGCCATCCCAGGGCGTGTTCTTCGACTTGGAGAGCAGGCGGAAGCGATCGACCGTCCAGGCGGCGGCAAGGTCGACCAGGGTGACGTCCGCCGGGGCGCCGGCCGTCAGGGTGCCGAGCTGCGGCAGGAAGATGCGGGCCGGCTGCAGCGACATCAGCTCGACCAGGCGGGCAAGCGTGATCCGGCCGCTCTGCACGAGGGCCTCATAGCCCAGGGAGAAGGCCGTCTCAAAGCCGACAATGCCGTTCTTGGCCAGGGCGAACTCGAGGTCCTTCTCGTCGGCATGGTGCGGGGCATGGTCGGTGACGATCATGTCGAGCGTGCCGTCGGCGAGTCCGGCGATGATGCCCTCGACATCCTGTGCGGTGCGCAGGGGCGGGTTCATCTTGGCATTGGTGTCATAGCCCTCGACGGCCTCCTCGGTGAGCGTGAAGTAGTGCGGGCAGGTCTCGGCCGTCACCTGGACGCCGCGGGCCTTGGCGGCGCGGATCATGGCGACGCCGGTCGCCGTGCTGACATGGGCCAGATGGACCGGCAGGCCGAGGTACTCGGAGAGGATGATCTCGCGGGCGATCTGGATGTCCTCGGCGGCGCTGGGGATGCCGCGCAGGCCGAGCCGGGTCGAGACAAAGCCCTCGTTCATGTGGCCGCCCTCGGCCAGGCTGCGCTCCTCGCAGTGCGAGATGACGCGCAGGCCGAACGCCGAGGCGTACATCATCGCCTTGCGCATCAGGTCGCCGGTGTCGACCGGCTGGCCGTCGTCGGAGACGGCGACGATGCCCTGCTCGGCCATCAGGCCGATCTCGGCGAGCTCGAGGCCATTCTCGCCCTTGCTCACGGCGCCGATCGGGAAGACGCGGGCGAAGCCGTCGCGCGCCGCCTTGTCGACGATATAGCGGACGATGGCGGCCGAGTCGCAGATCGGCAGGGTGTTGGGCATGCACATGACCGACGTGAAGCCGCCGGCTGCGGCGCTGCGGGTGCCGCTGACGATGTCTTCCTTGTATTCGTAGCCGGGGTCGCGCAGGTGGCAGTGGGCGTCGATCAGGCCGGGCAGGACATGCAGCCCGTCGGCGTCGATGATGCGGTCAAAGGCGATCCCTTCCAGCGTGCGGGCGGCTTCGGCGTCGCCCGGCTCCGCGACGAGGCGGATGCGGCCGTCGACGAGGGCGAGGGTGCGGATGCCGTGGATGCCATTGGCGGGATCGATGACGGTGCCGTTGTCGATGCGGATGTTCATGCCTGGTTCCTCCTCGCGGACAAGAGGTACATGATCGCCATGCGGACGGCTACGCCGTTCTGTACCTGCTCGTTGATCACGGACTGCGGGCAGTC
>CAYOHO010000329.1:0-3153 GCA_964403755.1 uncultured Oscillospiraceae bacterium | reverse complement strand
AGATCAGCGGCCCGCTCGACCTGACGTTCCTGTTCCGGGTCGCCGCGCTTCCGGGCTTCGGGGCGCTGCGCTTCAAGCCATTCGAGGCGCCGGTGGACCCCGGCCTGATGGCTGACCCGTTCGCGGCCATTCGCGCCGGCGACCAGCTGGTGCACCATCCCTACCAGAGCTTCGAGCCGGTTGCGGAGCTGCTGCGGCGCGCCGCCGCCGATCCTGCCGTGCTGGCGATCAAGCAGACCCTGTATCGGGTGAGCGGCGATTCGCCCGTGGTCCGCAGCCTGGCCCAGGCGGCCGAGAACGGGAAGCAGGTCATGGTGCTGGTCGAGCTGCGCGCCCGCTTCGACGAGGCCAACAACATCCTGTGGGCCCGGCGGCTTGAGCAGGCCGGCTGCCACGTCATCTACGGTCTGGTCGGCCTCAAGGTCCACAGCAAGATCACCCTGATCGTGCGCGAGGAGGATGCCGGCATCCGCCGCTATGTCCATCTCGGCACCGGCAACTACAATGACCAGACCGCACGGGTCTATGCCGACCTCGGCCTGTTCACCTGCTCGGAAAGCATCGCTGCCGACGCAACCGAGTTCTTCAACATGCTTTCCGGCTACTCGGCGCCGCTGGCCTGGCGGCGGCTGATCGTGGCACCCTACTGGCTGCGCCGCGAGATCGGACGCCTGATCGAGCAGGAGACCAGCCACGCCATAGCCGGCCGGCCGGCGCGGATCGTGATCAAGCTGAACTCGCTTGTTGATCCGGAAATGATCGCCAGCCTCTACCGGGCCTCCCGGGCCGGCGTGCAGGTCGAGCTGATCGTGCGCGGCATCTGCTGCCTGAGAGCCGGTGTGCCCGGCCTGTCCGACAACATCACGGTGCGCTCGATCATCGGGCGATTCCTCGAGCACAGCCGCATCTTCCTGTTCCACAACGACGGCCAGGATGACCTCTTCCTGTCGAGTGCCGACCTCATGCCGCGCAACCTGGACCGCCGGGTCGAGCTGTTCTTCCCGGTCGAGGACCAGAAGGCCTACGATACCATCCGGGCGCTGCTCGACCTGCAGCTGGCCGACACGGAGCGCTCGCGCATCATGGATCCGGATGGCGAGTATCATCCGTTTGACCGCCGTGGCAAGCCAATCATCGACTGCCAGCAGCTGCTGATCGAGCAGACCCTGCGCCAGGACCGCGAGCGCCTTGCCGCCGCCGCCGAAATCCGCTTCCAGCCGGTCCTCGGCGAAGGCCCGCATGAGCCGGCCGGCGAACCGGCAGGCCAGTCCAGCAAGACTGTCTGAGGCACGGATCGTGCCTCGGCCTGAACCCGACTGGCAAGGGAGGTCCGGAACCATGAACCTGAACCTGACTGGAAAGGGAGGCCTGGAACCATGAAGCGGGAAACCATTGCCATCATCGACTTGGGCTCGAACACCACCCGGCTGGACATCTATGAGACCGACAAGAGCGGCCGTCCACGCCTGATCGCAGAGTCGAAGCAGCGGGTGCGGCTGTCGGAGAACATGGGGGAGGGACGGCTTGTCATCGGGCCGGACGCCATCCGGCGCGCGCTCAGCGCCATGACCGAATTCGCCGCCATCATCCAGGAGAACAAGGCCGATCGGGTGATTGCCGTTGCCACCGAGGCGATGCGTGTCGCCCGCAACGGCGCCGCACTCTGCGAGCTGATCCGCCAGACGACCGAAATCCCGATCCAGATCATCAGCGGCGATGAGGAAGCCCACCTCGACTACCTGGCCGTGCGCAACAGCCTGCCAAATACCGATTACCTCATGATCGACACCGGCGGCGGCAGCTGCGAGCTGGTTCTGGTGCGCGGCAGCGAGGCGAAGCAGCTGACCAGCCTGCGCATCGGCTCGGTCGTGCTCTCGGAACGCTTCACCGACCGCGGCGACATGTCGCCGGCCGCCCTGTTCCGCCTCTACAACTTTGTCCACGCCCGTCTGGCCGAAGTGGGTTTCCTGCCGGAGGCGCGCGGCCTGCCGATCGTGGCGCTCGGCGGCAACCACCGGGCGCTGTTCCGCATCTGGATGAACACGGCGGGCGTCGACGCGCCCCTGCACGGCTATTCCTTCACACGTGACAGCCTCTACCAGGTCTATGCCGACCTGCTTGACGCCAACCTCGATCGGCGACAGGCCATGCTGGGCAAGAACCGTGAACGTGCCGACATCATCACGGCCGGCGTCACGCCCCTCGTGCTTCTGGCCCGGGTACTGGACAGCCAGTCGATCACGATCAGCGAGCAGGGCCTGCGCGAAGGCGTGTTCCATGCCGACCGCATGGGCCTGACCGTCGGCCGCACGGCCTGCCTCGACGGTGCGGAAGGGTAGGGAAGCAGCCTGGCCGCCGCCACCGCCGCCACCACCGGATGAACTGGGCGGGTGGCCGCAGCGGCCCGTTCGCGGACCGTTGACCCGGCCGCTTCATTGACAGTCGAGTCTGCCGAATGTTAAATTATGATGCTGACCCCATGGTGCCGCCACAGGCGCGCCGCCGCCGGGCAGCAACAGCGAAACGGCCCGGGCGGCACTGCGCCGGCACTGGCCGCAGCCGATACAGCCACCGGGAGGATTCGACATGAACGACCGTCAGAAGCTGGTCCTGGCCATCCAGGAAGAGACCGGACTGGATGCCGCCAGGATTGATGAACTGATTGAAATACCGCCGCAGCCGAACCTGGGCGACTATGCATTTCCCTGCTTCGTCCTGGCCAAGAGCCTGCGCAAGGCGCCAGTCGCCATTGCCTCCGGCCTGGCGGATAGCCTGCGCGGCCGCCTCGACTGCTTTGACCGCATCGAGCCGGTGGGCGGCTACCTGAATTTCTTCCTGAACCGCAGCCGCTTCATCGCCGACACCATCCTGGACGTGCGGGCGGCCGGTGGCGCCTATGGCGCCGCAAAGACCGGAACGGCGGATCCGGTGATCATCGAGTTCTCCTCGCCGAACATCGCCAAGCCGTTTCATGTCGGCCATGCCTTCACGACCATCCTCGGGCACTCGCTCGCCCGCATCTACAGCCATCTGGGCTACCAGGTGCTGCGGATGAACCATCTCGGCGACTACGGCACGCAGTTCGGCAAGCTGATCACGGCCTACGAGCTGTGGGGCAACGAGGCCGCGCTCCAGGCCGAGCCGATCAAGGAG
>CAYOHO010000328.1:0-3174 GCA_964403755.1 uncultured Oscillospiraceae bacterium | reverse complement strand
TCCCGTAGCTCAGATGGTAGAGCATACCTCCCCTCACGGTAAAGGACCAAATGCTGGGGTTGGTGTTTGTCTGCAGGCGCTTGCACTAGGTGGCCGTCGGTTCGAGTCCGACCGGGAAGACCTTAAATATCTGTTCAATGGAGAACATCTATGATCATGACAAAGGACATGCACCTCTTCTAGGTTAACTAGAGGAGAGTGCCAATGAGCAGGACATATCGTCGTAAAAACTACGAACTCGAGAACAACACTTCTTGGGATCGTAAAGGTCGGAAGATCGCTGGATTCTACACCGAATATGACTACGAGCGTGATGAAGACGGTCGTATCATCTGGGGTGCATATATCTTTCGTGAGCCGACTGCTAAGGAGCTTTGGAAAGCAAAGCGTTGGGCCCATGGTGAGAATCATCCGAACTCTCATTCACCGGGTCGGTGGTACCGTAACAATCGCATGCGTGAGAATCGTATGCTGACTAAGGAAGAGCTGCATAAGTTCTTCATGATTCCGGACTATGAGCCGATGGTCGAGACTAACCCTCGCAGCTGCTCTTGGGATTGGCGGTAATCGTGCAAGACTGTGGATCGTGTAAGCACTTCCTGAAGCTGAAGGCGATGAAGTTTAGCAGCGGCCTGTGTGAACGCTGGGACGCAAGGACCAGCACTGATCACGGCCGCGGTTGTAAAGAGTACAAACGGGTCAAGTTCCACCGATCTGTTGAAGCTCTTAAGCATAAGCTGGATGATAGCTGATGCTAGTGCGCTTGTGGTGAAATTGGTAGACACATCACGTTTAGGTCGTGACGCCGCAAGGCGTGGGGGTTCGAGTCCCTTCAGGCGCACCGTTTTAGCCAGTTTACAACCCAGATTGGGTGGTATATAATCTGTCTTAAATGCACTCGTGGCGGAATTGGTATACGCGCTAGCTTGAGGTGCTAGTGCCGCAAGGCTTAAGGGTTCGAGTCCCTTCGAGTGCACCACCAATAGGATAGATCATGAACAAACTTCTAACCGCATTGCTTCTTGCAACAGCTGCTACTTCTGCAACAGCTGACCCTTATCATCACCATCACCGTAATGATTGGGTAGGACCGGCTCTCATCGGTGGGATGATCGGCTATTCTATGCGTGCAGCTCAGCCGCAACCTCAGCCGCAAGTCATTGTTCAGCAAGTTCCTGTCTATCCGGCGTATCGTCAAGCTGAGCCAGTCTATCAAGAGGTATTTGAGTACGATGCAAACTGCAATTGCTACTACAAGCGCGTCAAGCAAGTAGGATGGCGGTAATGGGTACTCTGACCCCTAATAAGTGGTACCCGGTTGGGACATTTGTTGACTTTACCAAGTACGGCTTTCACACGGATGACCGGCCGTTGTTTACCATCAAGCTGACCGACGGAACTACAATCAAAAACTGCATATATGAAGGTTATGATGACCTCTTTAGCACTAACGGCCAGATTGCAGCCGGAGTTGAAGAGTTTATGCTTCAAGCAATACCTACATATACTGAGTACAAAGCTGAAATGGAGAAACATCATGCAAATCTTGCAAAAGCTGGTTGAACAGCAGCAAGCAAAGGAAGATCAACTGTTGGCTGAAGCCGTAGAGCCGCTGTTTGAAAATCAAATCGACCTTGAGCTGTCTGAACCTCAGGACGCTGAAGCCGTAATCGCTGGCATCTTGGGTGTTCACTAATGGCTATTAAGGTTCGCACATGCAAGCTGTTCAAGAAAACAGCTGAAGCATATACAAAGAATAAGCAAGTTAAAGAAAAGCTTGTGGACTTCATCCGTACTAAGACTGAAAATCCGCAAGCTCAGTTTGGCTCTAAGGATCGCCCTTTCACACGTGAAGGCAACTTGTCTGGCTATTGGCATGCAGGTTTAAGCTTTGATGTGTCAGTCATCTACAAGATCGGTGCTACCAACGGTGAAAAAACACTTGACCTCTACGGTGTCTTCTCACATGACGAGCTCGGCACCGGTCAACCTGCCAACATTAAGCGTCAAAAGTCAAATGCCGAAAAATTTGACAACCAAGCTTTAACATAAAGCTCGGAGGATAAACCGGGTGGGACCCGGACTCGCCTTGAAAGCGATGGGAGCTGGCTAATACCCAGCTTGGGGATCGAGACCTCTATCCTCCGCCTAATCTTTTGGCCTTGCATAACTAGAATGAAGAATCCCTTTCCAGATCCAGTGGTTGTCATCATGCGAATCATTGAGATCATCACATGCTTTCACATCATTGCAGGAATCTGGCGACATTGGTGATTTAGCCGGTTTCATATCAAAGCGAAGTATGGTATAATCATCATACTTCGTTTTTATTTGAGGTATCCCATGCAACAGGTAACCTTCCGTTTGCCAGCACAGCCTATTATGGCACGACCAGTTCACTTGTTCGGTCCAGCTGTTGAGCCGGTCATCGAGTTCATTGTCAACCCAGAAGGTATTGTGCCTGCGGCAAATGATGAGGCAAAGCCGCAATAGATACATTAACCCCTTTACACGGAGGTGATGTATGGCTGGTCAAACTGTGCAAGGAGCATTGTTCAAAAGTGAACAATTCTTGGCTGAACTTCAATCAGCACCACATAACACGATTAAGGCTTCCTTGATCTGGTTTATGTGGGAATCATCATCAGTAACCATTGCTCGAGTGGGCATGCCAACTGATGAGGATGCTGAACGGTTCAAGCTTGCTATCAGCAAGCATCCTGGGCTATCCGAAGCTGAAAAGAAGAATCTGTGTTTCATCTGTGACGATTATATCAACTCGGGTGATGACTAACAACAAACAAGAAAGCATATCATATGAGCTTACTGCAGAAGATCCAAGCCGCGAGCCTAGAAGCTCGCAAGAATCGTGAAACTGACAAGGCTACTTTGCTTGTCACACTATATTCAGAAGCCGCTATCATCGGTAAGAATGATGGCAACCGCGAGAGTACCGATGAAGAAGTGGTAAAGGTTGTCAAGAAGTTCCTCAGCAATAACTATGACACTATGGATACATTGATCCGTCACGGTCACAGCGTTGAAGTTCTTGAAAAAGAAGCTGCTATCCTGGAGACCTTCTTGCCGAAACCGCTGTCTGAAGCCGAGTTGTCAACCTTGATCAACACCTTTGTTGCACAGCTGCCTGAGCGTAATATGAAGCAATTTGGTGCC
>CAYOHO010000327.1:0-3176 GCA_964403755.1 uncultured Oscillospiraceae bacterium | reverse complement strand
CGGGGTTTCACAAGATCGCTGCGCGACTTGGTCACCAAGGCCGCTTCGCGGCTTGGTGGACACCAAAGACCGCTGCGCGGCTTGGTGGACCTAGTCGAAGTACTTGCTTTCGAGCGTGACCTGCTCGAGGATGTGGCCCTTCATCTTCCACCAGAGGTCGTTCATGTAGAAGCCGCGCTCGATGTCGAGCATCGTGTCGAGGGCGAAGACATGCGTCTCGTAGATGTGCGGCCGTTCCGGGGCGCCAGGGCCCTGGTAGCCGATGGCCAGTTCCTTGTCGAAGTTGAGGATGCGGCCGCAGAGGCTGTTGAGGCCCTGAACGAAGTCGGTCGCTGTCAGGCTCTCGTTGGCGGCCAGCTCGGTCCGGGTCAGGTTGGCCACGGTCCAGTGGATCCAGGCATAGCCGTTGATCGGGACGGCGTCCTTGTCCTCCATGATGATTGCGAACGAGACGGTTCCGGCCGGTGCATCCTCGATCTTCAGGGGAAAGGAGCGGTTGCAGCGGCCGGTGATCTCGCCCTTCTGCGTGCCGTACTTCCCGTACTGCGGATCCATGATGCCATCGACGACGGCGCTGCTGGTGACTTTCATGCCTCTGCCTCCTGACCTGATCCGGTGCGGCTCCAGCCCTGCGGCGGCGCGGCCCTGGCCCTGCGAATGGCTGCTGCGGCTATTCCTGCGGCCGGCGTTCGCCGGTCCGACGGCTCAGCTGCGGTTGAAGCGCTCGCGATCGGCCCAGAGACCGACGGCCGGATTGCTGATAAAGTAGATCTCTTCGCCGTTGACGATGTTGACGCCGTCCTTGAGCTTGTCGGGGCCGTACTGCTTCATCGCTTCCTCGAGGTCCATGTACTTGAAGTTCAGGGACTCGATTTCGGCCTGGCTCATGAAGCCCGGGCAGTAGGTGATGGAGAAGCGGCCGTTGGACGAGCCATGGATCAGGTGCGCAGCCACGGAGGCGGCGTTGTGCAGCACGGGATCGTTCTTGTACATCTCGAGGACCCGGTCGCGGCCGACATAGCCGTACTTGCGGATGAGGGCGTCGTTTTCCATGTCCTCGCCGCAGCGGCGCAGGCCGGGCGCCAGCACGATCAGCTCGCCGCCGTCGGCGATCGCCATGCGGGTGCGGTAGACCGACTTGTTGCCGACCCAGGTCGTGCGGAACTCCTTCGGGTCGAGGTAGACAACGATCTTCTTCATCGAATGGTCGAGGAAGTTGAGGTTGTTCTGCTGCGAGATCTTGATCGACTTGCTGAACAGGTCACGGCTGCGGCCGATCGCCAGGCTGTTGACGTAGCGGGCATCGCGCTCGACGGTGACGACGGTGAGGATGTACATCAGGGGCACGCCCATGAGGAAGTGCTGCTCGGCATAATCGAAGAGGCGGTGCACCGGCGTGTTGTCGCGGCCCATCATGCGCTCCATGCCGTAGATCGCGCCGATCATGTGGCTGTTGCTGATCATGCCGAGGCCGCCGCAGCCGACGAAGATGTTCTTGTTGAAGTTGGCCATGCCGACCACTTCATGCGGCACCACCTGGCCGACCGAGATGACCAGGTCATAGGACTTGTCGAGAATGCGGCGGTTGACTTCGACCGGCACCGGGTTGTTGACGGCGCCTTCCGAGATCTCCTCGACGAAGGAGCCCGGAACCGTGCCGATGCAGTCGACGTCGGTGCGCCAGTTGTGGACGAGGAAGCGGTCCAGCGGGATGTCGCCGAACATCTCATGCAGCTCTTCGGCCTCCATCGGCATGTGCGAGCCGAGGGCCGGCATGATGTCGATCTGCACGTCGGGCAGCATCTTGTAGATCATGTTGGAAATCTGGCCGGCATAGGAGTTCATGCGGGTCAGGTCGGGCGGAAGCAGCAGGATCTTCTTGAGCGGGCCGCGCTCGTCAAGGGCTGCCTTGATGTTCTGCCGGATGATGTCGTCGGAGAGGGGCTTGTTGTCCTGATAGATGAATCGTTCAGTCAAGGGGTCCACCGCCTTTCAATCTTTCATGGCCTGCTCGTGGCTGCGCTGGGGAGCGAAAGACGCCGTCCGCCGGTCAGCCGGCGGACGGCGCATGGGATCAGAACGTCGCGATGATCTTGACGAACTTCTCGGGGTGGGCGGATGTCTCCTCGACGGCAGGCGCCAGGCCTTCCAGCGAGTGGGTGTTGAGCGAGATCAGCTTGTGCACGGGAACCTTTTTGGCCTGGATCAGCTCGATGGCTTCCGGGAACTCGCCGGAGCTGGTGCGGGAGCCGCGGATATCGAGCTCCTTCTTGGTGTACAGGCCGGTATCCATGGCGATCTTCTCCTTCGGCCAGCCGGTGAGGGCGATGCGGCCGGCGTAGGAGACATAGTCCAGCGTGGCGGAGATCGAGGGCGTGGCGCCGGAGGCCTCGATGACGGCTTCGGCCATGCGGCCGTTCGTGATTTCGCGGATGCGCTCGACGGCGTTCGTCTCGACCGGATTGATCGTGTGTACGGCGCCGAACTCGCGGGCGAGGGCAAGGCGCTCGTTGATCGGGTCGATCATGATCGGCACGGCGCCATAGACCAGGGCGACGCTGGCGGCCAGCAGGCCGATCGGGCCGGCGCCGCAGATGACCACATGCTCGCCGGCCTTGACGCCGGCGCGGTGGGTGGAGTGCAGGGAGATGGTCAGCGGCTCGATGAGGGCGGCATCTTCCCAGGACATGTCAGCGGGGATGCGGTGCACCAGGCGGGCCGGGTGGACGAACTGCTCGACCATGCCGCCGTCGGTCTGGACGCCGAGCACCTTGAGGTTCTCGCAGCAGTTGGTGCGGCCGAGGCTGCAGGGGTAGCAGTGCCCGCAGTTGATGTAGGGCTCGATGGCGACGCGCTCGCCCTTCTTGAAGCCGGAATCGGCGCCGGCTTCGATGATTTCGCCGGCCAGCTCGTGGCCGAGGACGCGCGGATAGCTGACCAGGGCGTTCGTGCCGCGGTAGGCGCCGACGTCGGAACCGCAGATGCTGGCGGCGTGGATCTGGACCATGACCTCATCGGCGCGCACGCCGGTGGGAGCCGGGATGTCCATGATGGTGATCTGATTCGGGGCGGTAAGGTAGACAGACTTCATACAGTTCCTCCAAGCCAGCGGCTTTGCGATTCGGTATCCGGACAGTTCAATGTTGTCCGATAACTTTTCCATTAAGCCCTATTAT
>CAYOHO010000326.1:0-3182 GCA_964403755.1 uncultured Oscillospiraceae bacterium | reverse complement strand
GTCTGGATGCGCGAGAAGGCGAAGTCGAGGTTCTTCTTGCTGATGCCGACGAGAACCACGCGCCCGCGGAAGGCGGCGGCGTCGATGCAGTTCTGGAAGGTCTCCGGCATGCCGACGCACTCGAGGCAGACGTCGAAGCCGTCGCCGCCCGTGATTTCGGCGACCCGGTCAGCAAAGCTCTCCTGCGGCACCTGGATGACCTGGCTCGCGCCGAGCGCAAGCGCCTTGTCGAGGCGCAGACGCGACATGTCGCTCATAGTGACCTCGGCGCCGAACTTGCGGGCGGCGAGCATGGCGAAGATGCCGATCGGGCCGGCGCCGACCACCAGCACGCGGTCGCCCGGCTTGACATTGGCGCGCTTGACGGCATGGTAGCTGATGCAGAACGGCTCGACCAGCGCCAGGGTGCGGGGCTCGAGGCCCTTGCCGTCGTAGACGCGCTCGGCCGGCATCGTGAAGTATTCGCGGAACATGCCGTCGCGCTGCGCGCCGAGGGTCTGGTTCGAGGTGCAGCAGTTGACAAAGCCGCGGCGGCAGGAGTAGCACTTGCCGCAGTTGTAGTAGGGGTTGCCGGTCACGATCATGCCCGGGTGGACATCCGTGACGCCTTCGCCGGTCGCGACGACTTCGGCCGAGAACTCATGGCCCGGGATGCGCGGATAGTCGGCATAGAGGAACGAGCCGCGGTAAGTGCCGACATCGGAGCCGCAGATGCCGCCATAGAGGATGCGGAGCAGCACTTCGCCGGCAGCCGGCGTCGGCTTTTCCATCTCAACCAGGGCAACCTGGCCGGGTTCGGCGATCTGGACAACTTTCATCTTGGACATGGGGGACCTCCTTCATTTACCTGGGGATCTGATGTTCATCCTGTCGGGATCGCCTGCACAACAATCCGGGATTCGACAGGCGCATGGTTTCGATTCTGGCCGTGGAAACATCAAGTCGTGCCTCTTCCCGTCTGCTGCCTGAGGAAGCGCAGCGCCGGCCCGGAATCGCGGCCGAAATCAGCCGTGAAGGCCTCCAGGCTGACGCGGCTGTCATAGCCGGCATCCTTCAGGGCCCGGAAGAAGCCGCCGCTGGCGGCTGCATCCCGTTCCTGCGGGAAGCGGCGGTTCTCAAGCACGGCATAATGCACATGCCGCAGCCAGCCAGCGCCGGCAACAATGTCCTGCACCGGTTCGCCTTCAGTTGCCAGATGATAGTAGTCAACCAGCGCCTGGACGGCGGGATGCCCGACTGCTTCAGCCAGCCGGCAGGCTTCAGCGTATGTGTTGAGAATGTTGCTTTCCTGGCGGCGCAGCGGCTCGATGACAATCGTCGTCTGCGTGGCGGCAGCGACTGGCGCAATCCGCTGCAGCAGGCTGGCAAGCTGCTCCCAGGCCAGCTGGCGGGTAAAGCCATCCGGAACGGCCCGGGCGCGGCCGCTGCCGAAGACGATGCATTCGGCTCCCAGGCGGCGGGCACGCTGCAGGGCGGCAGCGACATGGGCATCGATGGCGGCGGCATCGACCGCCGGCCCGGTCAGGGCAAGCCCGCCCGGGAACAGGTTGGTGCAGGTCTCACAGGGGATGCCGGCACGGGCAATCCGTTCGAGCAGCTGCTCAAAATCGGCCTCGCCAAGTCCGGCAATTACGCCCAGCGGCATTTCGACATAATCGAAGCCGGCAGAAGCGATCTGTTCCAGATATTCGGCACCCGTTCCACTCGCGCCGCCCGGAGCGCCGCTGAGCAGATTGGTGCAGCAGCCGATCTTCACCGTTCAACCCCCATTGACTGGCAGTCTGTCATGGACTGGCAGCCTGTCATTCTCTTTCATCCGATGGCACCTGCGAGCATTCAGGTCCGTGTCTGGACCCGGAGGAAGGCCAGCGAAGCCGGCGCCTCGCGCTCGAAGTCGTCGGTATAGGCCTCGAGGCTGATGCCGCCGTCATAGCCGATGGCTTTCAGGGCACTGTAGAAGTCGCGGTTCAGCTCATCATCCAGCACCGTCGGAAAGCCGCGGGCTTCCAGGCGGGCGGTGTGGGCATGGCAGAGCAGGTGGGCATTCTCGATGATGTCCGAGGCCGGCTCGCGCTCGGTTCCCAGATGGTAGTAGTCGACCAGGACCTTCACGTTGGCGTCGTCAACGGCGCGCGCCAGGCGGCAGCCCTCGGCATAGGTGTTGATGATGTTGCACTCCTGGTGGCGCAGGGGCTCGATGGCAATGGTGACGCCATGGGCGCGCGCGGCCGGGGCGAGGCGGCGGAGCAGGGCTGCGATCTGGTCGAAGGCTTCGTCCATGGGAAAGCCGGCCGGCACCATCTTGGCCGGACCGCTGCCGAATACGACCCGGCTGGCGCCGGCCCGCTCCACGCGGGTCATGGCACGCGTGAAATAGTCGTCGACGACCGCTTCATCGATGGCAGGCCCCGTGAGCCGGAAATGGACGGGGAAGCAATTGTTGAAGGCCAGGCAGGGCAGGCCGGATGCAGCCAGCTGCTTGAGAAGCGTGTCGAATTCAGCATCTGCCAGGTCCATCACCTGGGCCAGCGGCAGTTCGATGTAGTCAAAGCCGGCACGGGCGATGGCGTCGACGTAGCCGATGCCGGTTCGGGCCAGCCTTGCCGCACCGGCATCCGTTCCGGTACCGGCAGCAGACTGCCGGGCAGCGCCAACGGGCGCGGCGGATTCACGATAGAGCATGTTGCTGCAGCAGCCGATCTTCATGATGTCCTCCTTGTCGTCTGGCCGACGCCCGGATTCCGGGGCGGCTGTGCACAATGCAGACGGGCGCCTGGCCCGGGCAGGGCACAGCCGGAAGCGGTTTCGGGCTGCGCCAGGCTGGATTGCAGGCGCTTCTACTTTACCATGATCCGCCCGGCCATGACAGGGGCTGATGAAGTTTCCTGCAAGTGCTGCCGCGCAGCCGGCACATTTGGACCCATTCTGTTGATTCTGTCTGCGCGCATCACAAAAGGCTGGCAAGCCGGGCGGATTGCCTTTCAGGGGAGCAGAACCAGTCCGCGGCAAACGCTGGTGATGGAATACTTCCGGGACTGACTGGCCGCCGATGGTGACGGTCGAAGACGGCTGGCGTTACCTGCCCGCCTCAGGCAGCCAGCGCGCCAGGACAAGGGCAAGCTGCCGGGGATTGAACGGCTTGGTCAGCAGGTCATTCATTCCGGCATCAAGGCACTGCTGCT
>CAYOHO010000325.1:0-3197 GCA_964403755.1 uncultured Oscillospiraceae bacterium | reverse complement strand
CGGATGCCTCCCAGGGGGCATCCGGTTTCTGGCGTATCAAGCTTCACCCTGTGAAGGCATACAAGCGAGGCAGCACCATGCTTGATCGAAACAGCCCGACCCCCCTGCATCTTCAGCTGGAAGAAGTCATCAAGGCGAAGATCGAAAACGACGAATGGCACCCAAATACCCAGATCCCGTCCGAAAACGAGCTGAGCAAGATCTATGGCCTCAGCCGCATGACCACGCGCGGCGTGATCATGCGCCTGGTTTTCCAGGGGCTGCTGTACCGGGTGGCCGGCAAGGGGACCTTCGTGGCTGATCCGAAGATCACCAACAAGCCGCTGCTTCAGATGGGCATCCAGGAGCAGCTCGACCAGATGGGCATCGAGAGCTCGACAAGGCTGATCGACATCCGCCAGATGGTGGCGCCGGTCCGCATCCAGAAGGAGCTCAACCTGGCCGAGGGCGCCCGTGTCTACTGCCTCGAACGCCTGCGCTCGGTCGGTGACGAGCCGCTCAGCATCCATGTCTCCTACATCCCGGTCGAGCTCAGCCCGGGCCTGGAGAAGAAGCGCTTCGAGGAGGAGCAGCTCTGCGACATCCTCGAGAACAATTACCGCCTGCGCACCAGCCGGGTGGTCGAGACCCTGGAAACCTCGCTGGCCACAGCCCGCGAGGCCGAGCTGCTCGCCGTCAAGCCCGGCTTCACCCTGCTGCGCCTCGAGAACACCGAATACACGGCCGATGAGCTGCCGTTCCAGCACAATCGCGTCACGTTCCGTGGCGACAAGATCAAGATCAAGCTGGAGTTCAACCGCAGCCGCAGCGAGAACTAGCCAGAGCGGCTTTTTGCCGTCTGTCTGATCATGCCAAAACGCCCGGAGCCATCACTGGCTCCGGGCGTTTGTCTTGGCGCACGGTCTGGCTGTGACTGGCTCCGGGCGTCTGTCTGGGCGCACGGTCTGGCTGTGACTGGCTCCGGATCGGCCGGCATGTCCGGCGGCGTTGCCAGCCACCGGACAAACGCTTATGATGAAGACAGATTCCACCGACGCTGAAGACGGATTTCACGGGTAGGGGGACTGGGCAAATGGCAAAGGATTATCTCGCCCGACTGGTTGGCGCGTTCGGCGATCCCATCGCGGAAAACCCGACGGTGGTGATGCAGGAGGCGGCCTTCGCCGCCCTTGGCCTGAACTGGCGCTACATCAATTTTCATGTGCCCGAGGAGAACCTGGCGGAAGCCTTCGCCGGCCTGCGCGGCATGAATTTCGACGGCATCAACCTCACCATCCCGCACAAGGTGAACGCGCTCGAGTACGTTGACCAGCTCTCGGCCAGCGCCAAGCTGATCGGCGCCATCAACACAGTGGTCTGCCGGAACGGCATCCTGACCGGCACGAACACGGACGGACAGGGCTTCGTGGCCAGCCTGCGCGAAAACGGCATCGACCTCAAGGGCAAGCGGATGGCTGTGCTCGGAGCCGGCGGCGCGGCGCGCGCGATCTGCGTCGAAAGCGCCCTGGCCGGCTGTGCCAGCATCGAGATCATCAACCGCAACGCCGCCCGCGGCGAGGCGCTCTGCAGCCTGATTGCCGCGCGCACCCCGGCTGACTGCGGTTTCGTCCACTGGTCAGGCACCGTGCACATCCCCGACTGCGACATCCTGGTCAATGCGACCAACATTGGCCTCTTCCCGAATTTGGACCGCCCTGACATCATCTATGAGGACATCCATCCCGGCATGATCGTTCAGGACATCATCCCCAACCCAGCCAACACCGCCTTCCTGCAGTCGGCCGCCCGCAGCGGCGCCCGCACCTTCGACGGGCAGGGCATGCTGGTCTGGCAGGGCGCCATCGCCTTCAAGCTCTGGACCGGCCTGGACGCACCGGTCGATGTGATGAAGGCTGCGCTTCGCGAGACCCTGAGCACGACCTGACCGGGGCGACCGGTTCAAGCGAAAAAGGAGCGGGGCGACCGGTTCAAGTGCAAAAGGACCGGGTCGACCGGTTCAAGCGAAAAAGGACCGGCATCACCGGTCCTTTTCCATACGGATTTACAGGCGCAGGTTCGCAGCCGGCCGTCAGGAGATGCTGCTGGCGTCGCTCATCACCGAAACAAACGGGAAGGCGCTGGTCATGACCAGCGCGGCGGCGCCAATGGCGCTGATCGAATAGTTGAGCCGTGCCGGGACGATCTGCAGATTGCGCACGTTGGTGTAGAACGACATGCGCTCGAGCCGCTGGCGCAGGCTGTCGAGGAAGGGCTCGCCGATGCGTGTCAGCTCGCCATAGACCACGATTTTGGGCGGGTTGAGGATGTTGACCAGTCCAGTCATGGCATAGGCCAAATGATCGCAGACTTCCTCAAGGAAATCGAGCGAACCCTGATGGCCGGCCAGGACCGAATCTACAAAGCTGACAATCGTCAGCTTGGCCGGGTCGCGCCCCACCATCTCGAAAAGCTCCTCGAAGCGGCCCTGGCGAACACCGTCCTGCAGCTGCAAGGCAATGCCCTCGTTGGAGGCGAGGGTGTCGAGGCAGCCCTGCCGGCCGCAGACACACATGCGGTGATTGCCGGGAACCGGGATGTGGCCGATGATGCCGGAGGAATTGTTGCGGCCGCGCAGAAGCTGGCCGTTGATGATCGTGCTGGCACGAATGCCCTTGCGGATCGAAAAGAGGACAAAGTCACCGTCCTGGTGCTCGTCCTCGAGCAGACTGTAGGCCAGGGCGATGGTGTTGACGTTGTGCTCGAGATAGACCGGCAGCCCAAAGCGCTTTTCCAGGGCCCGCCGGATCGGCACGCCCTGGGAGGCGGTCAGGTCGGTGTAGGCGAGATCGACGCCGGCCTTGTAGTCGAGCAGTCCGGGTATACCGACACCGATGCCGAAGCAGCGGCAGCCGGCAGCCCGCAGCGGGGCATACAGGTCCTCGACCATGTCGATGACCGCCTGGGTGAGGCGGGCCGGCGAAATGTGGTTGCGGTCGAGATTGACGCGGCGCGTGTCGGTCGTTTCGCCGCAGAAGTTGATCACGGCGCCGGAAACGGCAACGACCGTGAATTCAATGCCGATGAAATAGCCGCCCTCGGGATTGAGGATGAAGTATTCCGGCCGGCGGCCGCCGTTCGAGTCGCCCTTGCCGGCCGAAGTGACCAGGTTGGCGGCGGCCAGGTCGTCGATGGCCGCGAGCACGGTTGTCATGCTGTAG
>CAYOHO010000324.1:0-3198 GCA_964403755.1 uncultured Oscillospiraceae bacterium | reverse complement strand
GGTCGGCGATCTCAAGCGGATGCTGCCGTTCCGGTTCCTGCTCCAGCCCAAGGCCGAGAAGATCCGCTTTGTCGACGAAAACACGTTCCGCATCAGCGTCAGCTCATTCATCGACCCCTACAATTTCGACCTCAAGTCGATGCAGAAGGAATGCGTGCATGTGATCACCCCGGACCTCCGGCGGATCCCCTTCTCCGCCTTCAACATGCTGCATCGGGGGCGATATGATGGCGACTATCTGTAGTTCAGCCGGTGCGGCAGCCTTCCGGGTGCCGGACCTTTTCCGGGTGCCGGAAGAATTCGGCGGTCTGCGCGGCCTCATCGTGCAGTCGGTCGTCATGCTCTGTGTACTCGCCATCCTGCTAGCGGTCCTCGCCGACTTCCTTCTTTTCGACCGGAAGACCGATATCCGCAAGGGCCAGAAGGCCTTCGTGCGCACCAGCACCATGCTGGCGTTCTTCTTCGGCTACTATCTGGTCATCCGCTTCCATATCTGGCAAATCGATCTGCCCGGTGCCGGCTGGCAGCTGGCAGCAGACATCGCCGGGCTTCTGCTCCTGATCGGGGGCGCCGTGTTCAACATCCTCGGACGGCTTCAGCTGAAACAGAACTGGGGCGACAACATCCGCATCTACACGGACCATGCCCTGGTCACCAGCGGACCCTACCGCTACGTGCGCCATCCGCTTTACGCCTCGCTGGTCTGGATGTTCACCGGGGCTGCACTCGTCTACCGCAATCCGCTGGCCCTGCTCCTGAACCTGCTGGTCTTCGTGCCGTTCATGGCCTGGCGGGCTCGTCAGGAGGAGCGGCTGCTCGGGCAGACATTTCCGGAATACGAGGCCTACCGGCGGCGGACGGGGCTATTCCTGCCGCACCTGATCAACCGCCGCTGAAACCGCTGCCGGAACCGTTCGCCCGGCTGTTGGTCCGGCCCGTCATGGCTGGCCACGCCGGATCGCCGTCATGGCTGGCCACATCGGACCGCCGAAATGGCTGGCCACGACGGACCGCCGGCATGGCAGAATCGCTGAAACCCTTGCCATCAGGGCTCGCTGGCCCGGAAGGAGATCGACATGGCTGAATTCCGACCCGTCACCATCACCGAGGGCAGCTTCGCGTTCTGCCGCTTCACGGTGGCCATCCTGCTCTGGCTGTCCCTGCTCCTGCAGTGGCGCGAAGGGGTCGCCCTGGTCTTCGTCATCATGGTCCTCTCGGTCATCCTGAAGATCCGCCGCGCTCCGCTGGTCCTGCTGTACAGCCTGACCGTCGAACGCCTCTTCCCCTCGAAGCCGGTCACGGTCGATGAGCGCGGCATGCAGTTCGCGCATCTCGTCGGCGCGGTCGGCAGCATGCTCTGCTGCACGGTCCTCTATCTGGGCAACCCGCTGGCCGGCTGGATCCTGACCGGACTGCTGGCAATCATGAAAACCTCGGCGGCCTTCGGGCGCTGCTCGGCGCTCAAGCTCTACAACTGCATGAACGGCGGCAACTGCTGCCGCTTCGGCCGCATGGCAAGAAAGCTCCGTCGATGATCGACCTGCACGACCACAAGCTGCCCGGCATCCATATCCTGCCCAGTCTGCCGGACCTGCCCGGTGTCTCGGCCTATTCGCTGTTCGTCAGCCTTGGCCTGGCTGCCGGCCTGCTCTACCTGCTCTGGGCCCAGAAGCAGAACACCAGCCGCGAAAGCCAGGCATATCCATCATCCGGCCGCAATGGCCGGATCGATTCAGCCGCCGGCCACGCCGGCCATGCGCATCTCTCCGGACCGGCTGCTGACCAGCCGGTCCCCCCGGCCCTGATCATTGTCGCCGCGGCGCTGATCGGCGGCACAATCGGCGCCAAGATCCCGGTCCTGCTGACATACACCAGCCTCGCCGACCTGCTGGTCGGCAAGTCCATCGTCGGCGGACTGCTGGGCGGCATGGCCGGCGCCCTCCTCATCAAGCGCCTCCTGCACATCCGTCTGCGCCTGGGCAACGACATCGCCCCGGCAGCTGCGCTGGGCCTGGCGATCGGCCGCCTTGGCTGCTTCTTCAATGGCTGCTGCTATGGCGTGCCTGCCGCCTGGGGCATCGACTTCGGCGACGGCCAGCTGCGCCTGCCGACTCAGCTATTCGAAGCCGGATTCCACCTGGCAGCATTCCTGCTCCTGCACTGGCTGCGCACCCGCGTGCGCATCCCGGGCATCCTGTTCAAGCTCTATGTCGCCGCCTATTTCCTGTTCCGCTTCCTGATCGAGTTCATCCGCGTCAATCCCGTCTATTGGCTGGGGCTGACCATCTACCAGCTGCTTTCCCTGGCTGGCATCGTCTGGATGGCCCTGATGCTGATCCGCCAGCTGCGCCCGCGCGCAGCCGACCGAGTGGAGGTAAGCCCATGAATGATCCATCGAATCCGACGCCAGCCCCTGAACAGCCACCGTTTCCCGGACAGCCCGATGATGCGGAGCGCACACCGCCAGCCAGCTCTGAACCCGGATCCGCCCCCGAACCCGGACCCGAACCCGGCCAGGGCTGGGTGAACCGTTCCACGCCGCCGGTCGAAGCCGGACCGGGTGCCGGGCAAGGACCCAGCCGGGATGAGATTCGCCGCATCTCCCTGCTGGCGCTCGTCGGCCTGATCATCAATGGCGTGCTCATCCCCGCCATCCTGTCTTGGCTGACCAATCCGGAAGCCATCTTCGCCTTCGTCCTCTTCCAGCTGATCTTCATGATCGTGGCCTGGGCAATCGTCTATGCCATCGGCCTGCGCATGCTCCGGCGCCGCGGCTACCGGACGGCTCTGGTCTTCATCATCGTGGCCATCTTTGTGACCGGGCTGCCGTTCATCGGCTGCATCAGCCTGCTCAACTGAACCAGCCTCGGCCTGGCAATGAAAAGGCCGTCTCCGAAGAGACGGCCTTTTGCCTGCGTTTCCTGTGCAATTCGGCAAGCCGCCCTTCGGCCGGCTCGCCGGGGCTTCGTGCGTCCCAGCCGAATAAACCGTTCCACCACTTACACGGTGTCTGCCGATGGATCAGCCCTGGCTGGCGATGTAGCTCTCGATCGAATCGACGCACTGTTCCAGGAACGTTTCCTCGCCGAACGTATTGAGCTTGAAAAACAGCGCCTGGCTGCCGCCCGCGGTGATCGCGGTCAGGAACAGGTCCGGTCCGTTTCCGAGCAGCGTGATATTGAGGCTGACGCGGTTGCC
>CAYOHO010000323.1:0-3200 GCA_964403755.1 uncultured Oscillospiraceae bacterium | reverse complement strand
GCCTAGATTCAACCTCTAAGTGCAACACCCATCGGGACTGAGAAAGATGTCCAGCGGCGTCCGAAAGCCGTGGCGCTTTCGAGGGCGGTTGTTCAGCGCGGCAGCTACCTTGTCGCAGTCTTTCTGTGTGGTCCGTTTCAGATTGAGCCCTCTCGGGAGGTATTGCCGCACCAGGCCGTTGAGGTTTTCGTTCGAGCCCCGCTCCCACGAGTGGTAGGGCGTCGCGAAGTAGCAGGTCACGCCGAATAGCCGCTCGAGCCGCTCGTAGTCGTGGAACTCCGTCCCGTTGTCGAAGGTGATCGTCTGAAACTTGTGGCGCATCCGCCGGATCACCACGGCGGCTTCATTCGTCGCCTCCGCCATCGTTCGGGCCTTCAGCTTTCGCACCAGCGTGAAGCCGCTCTTTCGCTCCACCAGAGTCAAAAGGCAGCTCGAGGAGCCGCTGCCCATGACTGTGTCCACCTCCCAGTCGCCGATTCGGCCACGCCGCTCGACGATCGCCGCACGTTCGCTGATGTGCCGCTTCCCCAGCAGCACGCCCCGCGTAGGCCGGCTCCGATACCGCTTCCGCCCGACCTTCGACATGATTCGCGTGTACCGGTACAGCGTCCCTCCGCAGCGCCTGTCTCGCCTGAGGAGCCTGTAGATCGTCTCGTGACTCGGCACGGCCTTCCCCTCGGCCCGGAAGGCCCCGACGATCTGCTCAGGGCTCCAGCGTCGGCGCAGCGCCATTTCCACGTCCGTCAGGACCGCTTCGCTGAACTGCGTGTCAGCTCGCTCGCGAAAATCCCCCCATGTTCGCGTCTGAAATTCCCCCCTCCCCTGACCGGGAGGGAAAGGGATGGAAACGACGATTAGCTCGGTCGGCCTGACGATCTGCGCCGGGACGCCCGTGGGCGTGCCGGAGGAGCCGTTGATCCGGGAAACAGAGTGGGGAGCGATCCGGGAGCTGCACGCGAGGGGGATGTCGAAGAAGGCGATCGCGCGGCAGCTGGAGCTGGACATCAAGACGGTGCGGAAATGGCTGAAGAAGGAATGGCGGCGACGGCGGCGCGAGCTGGCCGAGCGGGGTCTGGACCCGCACCGGAGCTTTCTTGAGGCGCGTGGCCCCGAGGTGGGCTTCAACGGGAGGGTGCTCGAGAGGGAACTGCGGGAGAAGGGCTGGGACGGGCACTACGCGACGCTGGCGCGGTACGTGGCGCCGCTGAGGAAGGCCTGGCGCGGGGCACCGGAAGCCGTCGTGCGCTACGAGACGGACCCGGGCCAGCAGGCGCAGGTGGACTGGGGCTCTACGGTCGTGAGGATCGGTGGAGAGCCGGTCCGCATCCACGTCTTCACGATGGTCCTCGGCTACAGCCGCAGGCTCTACGGCCGGGCCTACCCCAGCGAGGGGCTCGGGGCGCTTCTGGACGCCCACGAGAAGGCCTTCAGCCACTTCGGGGGCCGGACTCGGACGATCCTGTACGACAACCCGCGGACGATCGTGCTGGCCAAGGACGAGGCCTCGGGGCGCGTGACGTGGAACGCGACCTTCAAGGACCGGATGGACTTCTACGGGGTGGAGGTCCGCCTCTGCCGGTACTACAGGGCGCAGACGAAGGGCAAGGTCGAGAGCGGGGTCAAGTACGTCAAGCGCAACGCGCTGATCGGCCAGAGCTTCGCGAGCCTTTCCGAGGTCAACGAGTACCTCCTGAAGTGGTGCCTCGAGGTGGCCGACCAGAGGATCCACGGCACGACCCACGAGAAGCCGGCCGAGCGCTTCGAGCGGGAAGAGCTCGTGGCCGTCGACCTTCGCCCGGCCCCGCCGAGAGAGCTCGTCGTCAGCCGCCGCGTGCCGAAGGACGCCCTGGTGGCCGTGGAGACCAACCGCTACCCGGTCCCCTTCGAGTGGGTCGGGCAAGACGTCACGGTGAGGATCCTTTACGAGGAGATCGTCCTGCACGGGTCCGACGAGCGACTCGTGCGGCATCCGAAGCTGACGGGCCGCCACCAGGTGGCCCGGTGGCTCGGTGAGCCGAGACCATTGCCGTATCGAAAGCCGGCCGTGCGCACGCCGCCCAGCTCCGACCCGCTCGCCCTCGAGCAGGCCGGATACGTCGAGATCCGCCCGCTCTCTCACTACGAGGCCCTCGCGGAGGTGGTGGGATGAGCGGGGCGGCCCAGCTCGAGAGGATCCAGGAGCTTCTCCAGAAGCTGCGGCTGATGAAGGCCCTCATCGAGCTGCCGCAGCTTCTTCAGGAGGCCAGCAAGAAGGAGCTGAGCTACAGCGACTTCCTCGAGGAGCTCCTGAGCCGGGAGACGACGGCCAAGAAGGAGCGTCACACCGCGATGCGGACCACGATGGCCCGCTTCCCCTTCCAGAAGAGCCTGGAGAGCTTCGACTTCAAGCAGCAACCCTCGCTGGACCCCAAGGCGATTCGGGAGCTGTCGACCGGGCGCTTCATCGCCGACTCGGAGAACGTCCTCCTCCTCGGCCCCCCGGGCGTGGGCAAGACCCACCTGGCCGTCGGCCTGGGGCTGAAGGCCTGCGCCCTGGGGTACCGGACGGCCTTCACCACGGCGGCCTCGCTGATCGCCACGCTGGTCAAAGCCCAGAACGAGAACCGCCTCGAGGAGAGGCTGAAGCTGCTCGTGCAGCCGCGCCTCCTGATCGTCGACGAGATCGGCTACCTGCCCATCGATCGCAACGGCGCCAACCTCTTCTTCCAACTCGTCTCCCGCCGCTACGAGCGCGGCTCGATCCTGGTCACCTCCAACCAGAGCCTCTCGGGCTGGGGGGAGGTCTTCGGCGACCGGCTGATCGCCACGGCGATCCTCGACCGCCTCCTGCACCACTCCACAATCGTCAACATCAAGGGCGAGAGCTACCGGCTGAAGGAGAAGCGCAAAGCTGGCCTGCTCACCCGATCCGACGCCCTCGCCGAGGCCACCCTGGCCGAAGGCGTAGCCAGGACCTGAGGCCTGCGGCTGTGGATCCCATGGAATTCGCTCCGCGAATCCCACCGGCTCCACAGCCCTGCTACTGGAGACTCGCCGAGAACAACGAAGAGACCGGGGACGAGCCCATCGGGCCCGTCCTCACATCACACCGGGAGGGGGGAGATTCCGGTGCGAACTGAGGGGGAAATTCGGGTGCGACTTGACAGCTGAAGCCTGGGCCCGCAGGGTCGGTCCTGCGAACGCCCGGGGAACCCCGGCGA
>CAYOHO010000322.1:0-3226 GCA_964403755.1 uncultured Oscillospiraceae bacterium | reverse complement strand
CTTCCAGCGGCAGGTCAGCGTCACCACGTTGGTGGCGACAGTGCTGGTCACCGGCAGGTCGGTGGCGGCATTGATCGCGCTGTTGATCGCAGCGGCGATGGTGTTGGCGGCGTCAGAGGCAGCCACGCCGACGGTCACCTTCTGGCCGGCGATGTACAGGCAGATGGTGCCGGCCGCTGTGGCGGGGCCGGTGACGGTGATCGTTCCCGTCGCCTGGGTACCGGCGCCGGCATCGGCCACGGCGATGCACCAGACCTCGCCGAATGGATCCTGGGCGCGGTACTTGGCGTGCATGCGGGCCAGCATCGAGCCGACCCCGAACAGGGTTTTTGCCTGGTCAGTCGTGCTGACGAGCTGGGCCACATTGACCGGTGCCGTGCCTGCCGGCAGCTTCTGGCCGATCAGCAGGGTGCGCTTGTTCTGGCTGAAGTAGCCGGCCTGGCTGTTGTCCATTTCCGCATAGAACAGCGGCACGCGGACGTTGGCCGGGATGTAGTTGAACGACACGGCGCCGATGCCCATGAGGGCAAGGCCGGCGGCCGGGTGGTACTGGCTGCCGATCCAGGCTGCGAGCAGCGCCACGGCGACAAACAGGATCTGCCAGGCATGGCGGATCAGATAAGCGGGCATCGTGCGCATGGCTTACGCCTCCTTTTTGGTTTTGGGGGGAGTGCTGGCAACCTCAGCTTCGACGACGTCACCATCGGCGACGCGGCGCTGCCAGTACTGAGTGGGCTCGACCTCGCGGCCTTCGGCCGGCAGGGTGTCGCCGCGTTGCGGATCCGGCACATGCCGGCCCTCTACGGGTTTGACGAACATTGGCTGCTCCAATAAAAAACCCGCCACGCGGGCGGGTCGGGTGAAAAAAACAGGTGCTGCTTACTCGAGGGCAGCGTCCGGATCCTGCGGGACACTGAATTCGATTTCGATGCGGCCATCCGGCCCAGGCGTCGCCACGTTCGGGTCGGACGGATCGAGGAAGTCGGCGCGGAAATTCACGCCGTCGAAGTGCGGCAGTCCAACCAGGGCGCGGTCCTGCCAGCCATCCTCTGGGCCGATTTCCATCGCTGCGCCGAACTCGAACTGGTACCAGAGCCGAGCCCTGTCCAGCGACAGCACCGAGCCGCCCTCATAGGTGATTCCGTCGTACTCTTCCGACGGCTGCCAGCCAAGCAGCGCAGCCCACAATTCGGCGCGCAGGCTGCGCACGCTATGGATCCCGCCCTGGCCGCGTTCGTCTGCCGTATTGCCGATGGCCAAGATGACGGCAAAGCTGTCGGTCAGCGGCTGCCGGACAGCATTCTGCGAGCGCGACTCTCCCGGGTTGTCGTCGAGCGGGATGACATAGGCGCAAGGCACCGGCAGCGCAGCGTTCTCCGGCAGCAGCTTGAACTGTGCGGCGCCGCCGACACGGCCGGCAAGGGTCGGGCACCGCTCGCGCAGGGCCTGGATGATTATTTCGAGTTGCATGTCACCTCGGTACCAAGGAATCCTTCAGCGCAGCCTGGATGCGACCGCGGACGACGTCCCGCTTGTTCTGGAGTGCGGTCTCCATGAAGTTGCCCCGCTTTTCGAGGCCGGTCTTCGGGCTGCCGTAGAACAGGAAGGCCGGGTAGAAGACGCTGCCCTTGATCGTCTTTGGCCCTACCTTGACCCAGCCGCCCTTGCTGCCCACCGACACCACGCCGATGGCACGCTTGAGCATGCCGGTCTGCATGCCAGGGATTTCGCCTGGGGCAGACACGGCACGGCGGGACAACAGCCGGCGCGCTTCCTTCCTGACTTCAGCACCACCCTCGCGCAGGGCCTTGCGCATCGCCTTGCGGTCGTAGTCGATGACCTTGTGGAACTCAAGCCCGACCTGCAACTCGAGGCCGTCCATCCGGTTGCCAGTGATAAACCGCTCTTTGTTGATCCTGGCCATCAGAAGGCTCCGAGGTCTTTGGCGCTGATGCGCGTGAATCGACGCAAGGCGCCGACGCTTATCGTGTCGAGCACACGGTAGCGGCGGCCACGCCACTCGACGACATGCGCGGCGGTGATTTCCTCCGGCGCCGTGCCAGGTTGGACCCGCACGAAGAACAGGTCGGTCGGCACTTCTCCGGTCTGCATGCCGGCCCGCAGCGCCAGGCCGTGGATCGGTTCGCGCTTGGCCCAGACATCGGTGCCGGCATCAAAGGTCTGGTCGAGGCCGAACGATGCATTCGGCACGTCCGACCAGAGCCGAATCTTGACGCGCTGATCCAGCTCGCCAGGCCGTGGCTCCTGGTTCATACCACCCTCCAGACCTTGTGGTTGTCGAGCAGGCCATCGACGAATGGCAGTGGCTTGATGCTGCCGTCGCCCTGGCCGTCCGGGGCGTTAAGGATCTGCACCGCGTGCGCGATCATCCAGAGGCGGATGTCTTCCGGGACGGCGGCGGCTTCAGCACCGTAGCCGACGACGAAGCGCACGCGCACGGCGTTGGCCGCGTCCATTGTCTCCGGCCATTGCTGGCCATAGACCGGCATCAGCCAGGCGGTATAGCTCGCGGAATCGAGCGCGTAGGCATTGCTGGCCAGCGTCTGCTCGGTACCGTTGGCGTTGAGATACTTGACGCTGACGATGCTCGAGACGCTCGGCAGCTGCAGGTCGATTTCCGCGGCAGGAAAGCGATCGAGCACCAACTCGACGGTCTGGTTGATCAGGCGGCGACCAAGCCGGCCTTCGACATGCCGGCGCAGTGCCGGGATGATGATGGCGAGCTGGCTGTCGAACTCGGCGCCGTCGATCCTGGCCGAGGCCTTGACGTCGGCCGGCGCGATCGGCTCGGCAGCCGGCGCCTGGATGTCGATAATGGGCATCATCTGCTCCGAAGGTTGATTGATCTCGGCCGCGCCACAGCGACAGACTGCGGGCGGCTCGACACGGCCTGCACCGGCCGATCAGCGGCCGGCGCGGACATCCTGACTACATCCTGATGCGCGGCCGAGTTGGCGCGCGCTGCCGGGATGACAGTCTTCGGCGTCCGCTGGAACGGGTAGAGCAGAGTCAGCAGCATCAGATATACGCCGTAGCGACTTTGACTTCACTGACACCGACGGCAGTGGTATCGCTATCCGCTGCATTCGCCGTGATCGCCAGCGCGATCCCCGTGACGAAGCGATGACCCGTCGTGCCGAAGGGCAGATTGCCGGTTCCACCCGCCGGGACCGGAATGGTGAGCACCGGTACGTCGGTACCGCCC
>CAYOHO010000321.1:0-3232 GCA_964403755.1 uncultured Oscillospiraceae bacterium | reverse complement strand
CGTCAGGCTGCCGCCGCCCTCGATGTTGCGGGCGGCACCGAAGAAGCGCTTGGGGCCATAGAGGGCGCCGGGGTCGAGGCCGCCGGACAGGGTGCGGCCGGTCGGGTTGATGGTGAGGTTGTAGGCACGGCCCATGCGGGTGATGCTGTCGAGCAGGATGACGACGTCCTGGCCAAGCTCGACCAGGCGCATGGCCCGCTCGAGCACGAGCTCGGTCACCTTGACATGGTTCTCGGGCGTCTTGTCGAAGGTCGAATAGACGACCTCGCCATTGATCGAACGCTGCATGTCGGTGACTTCCTCGGGGCGCTCGTCGATCAGGAGCACGATCAGCTTGACGTCCGGGTTGTTCGTGCTGATGGCATTGGCGATCTTCTGCAGCAGGATGGTCTTGCCGGCCTTTGGCGGCGACACGATCATGCCGCGCTGGCCCTTGCCGATCGGCGCCACGAGGTCGATGATGCGTGTCGACAGCTCATTGCGGGCTGTTTCGAGAACGAACCGCTCGTTGGGGTAGATCGGCGTCAGCTTGTCGAACTGCGGCCGGCGGATCATGCGCTCCGGCGGCATTCCGTTGACTTCCTTGATGTACAGGAGGGCCTGATAGCGGTCGCTTTCGCGCTGCACCTTGCCTGGTCCGGTGACGAGGTCGCCCTCGCGCAGGTTGAAGCGCCGGATGTATTGCGGCGGTACATAGATGTCCTTGGAGCCCTGGAGATAGTTCTCCTTGCGCAGGAATCCATAGCCATCGGGCATGATCTCCAGCACGCCGGAAACCATGTCGCCGGTCTCGACGAAGGCGCGACGCGACTTGCCGGCATCGCCTTCGTGCCGCTCCTGGCCGGGATGGGCGGATGGCTGGCCTTCTTCGCCGGTCTGGACCGGTTCGCCAATCTCGGCATAGCCTTCGCCGGTCGGGCGGACAATCTTGCCCGAGGCGTTATAGATCGGTCCGCGCGATGGCTGGCCGGCCTGACCCTGGCTGCGTCCCTGCTCGAATGCGCCGCCGGCCGGCTGCTGGCCGGCGGGCTGACGCTCCTGGAAGCCTTCCGGACGGGCCATCGGGGATTCAGGGCGTTGCGAAGCTGCCTCGGGCCGGGACTGGAGCTCGGCTTCGCCGGCTTCGAGATAGGCCTTCTCCGGCGTGCCGGCCAGGGTATGGTGGGCGGGAATGATCGAGTGATGCGGCGCATTGCCGCCGGGAATGCGGACATGGCGCTCAAGGTGACCGGCAATCTGGCCTGGTGCGGTCGATCGGACTGGCATGCCGGTATCGCGCTGCTGCGGTCGGGCGCCACCTTCGGCAGCGGCTGGCGTTGTGCCTTCGTGCCTGGCCGGCTGGCCGCCTTCGGGCCGGGTGGACTGACGGCCGGGTTCGCCGGCGGCCGTCGGCGGGAAGGGCCGGGCGGTCCGTCCGCGGGCCGGAGCGGGGGCCGTCGGGGCGGCCGAAACGGCCGGAACGAACGGAACAGAATGGGCGGCAGAGGCGGCGGGGGCAGCCGGTGCTGACGGAACGGACGGTGCGGCAGAGGCGGCTGCGGCCTGGGGCGTCTGATTGGCCTTGGGCGGGCGTCCGCGGCGATGCTGTGGTTCCCCGGCGGCCTCCGGAGCTGCCGGCAGGGCTGTCCTGACGGCAGCAGCCTGCGCGACGGTCGGCTCAAGCGGCTCGGCGGCATTCAGTTCGGCAGGGCTGGCGGCCGGCTCACCGGCCGCCGGGCCGGCAGCCTGAGGCTGGGGCGCGGCTTCGGCCTGTACCGCAGCTGCGGCGGCCTGGGCGACGGTTGGCTCGGTTGGTTCGAGGGCATTCAGTTCCGCGGGAGCAGCAGCCGGAGCTGATACCGGTGCGGCTGATCCGGCGGCGGCAGGAACAGCTGCCGGAGCGGCAGCAGAGGCGGTCTCGACCGCCTCGACTGGCTGCAGATCGACGGGAGTCGGCTGGATCGTCAGCAGGGGCGGCACCTGGGTGCTCCGGCGGCCGCCGCGGCGGCCCGGGCGTGCGCCGGGTACGGCTTCAGCAGCGGCCTCGCTGACGGCGGCAGAAATGACCGGAATTTCGCTGATGGCGGCTTCGCTGACGGCGGCAATCTCCGGGGCGGGCATTTCAGCCGGCTGTTCTGTGCCGGCGGCCGGGCGGGCTGTACGGGTGACGGTGCGGCGGGTGCGGCCGGCCGGACGGGTGCCGGCGGTTTCGACGGTTTCTATCGTATCCGCAGCCGCCTGGCTGACTGCCGCCGCTTCTGCGGGAGCGGGCGCGGCGGGAGCTTCAGCTGCGGGCTTTTGCGCGGCAGGAATGGCGGGTTTCTTCTTGACAGGTGCGGCGGGCGCCTCTTCGGCTGGAGCAACAGGAGCCGGTGTGGCTGAAACCGTTGCGGCGGGAGCATCTGCGGCCGGTGCGTCCAGCAGGCCAGGCTGGCCTTCCGTGGCCTCGGCTCCGGTCTTGCGCTTCCGGGTGGCCGGCTTGCGCACCGTCCTTGCCTGAGCCTCGGCTGCTGCGGCGGTGTCGTCCGCGTCCGAGGCGGCCGAGGCGGCTGCGGGGGCCGTGCTGACGGCTGCGGGAGCCGTCTCCAGGCCGGGCGCCTGCTGCTTGGCAGCCAGATCGGCTTCCGTCTGGGCCTGCTCCAGGAATCGGGCCAGCGCCGGCCGTGTCATGCGCTTCGCCTCTTCATCACTGAGCAGGCCGGAAAGGCGCGCGACAATGACAAGGTCTTCCTTGCTCTTGCCAGAGAAAGATTGTGATGGCATTTAGTCACCTCGTGAATACCGCCAGAGACGGATCGATAAACGAATAGGAGCGCCTGAAGAGATCACCTGAAGGAACAGCGGGTATTGGTCATTGGTGACAACGGCCGCGAAGACAGTGCAGCGCCTGCATTCTGTCAAACAGATCCTTGCATCGATGAAAATGAAGCGGGAAACTCTTCGAGTCAGTTCATTATATGCCCGCGTTTTGGGTGCGTCAACAGGAACAAGCCGGTAAAAATGCCTGTAACAGGCTGAAAACAGGCATATTCAAGCATTTTCATGATTTAGTCATAAATTCCGCCAGATGCCGCCACGGCTGCGGGTAAAGGGCGCACGGACAGGAAAAAGCAGCCGCCGGCGGGTGCCGGCGGCTGTCTGGTGTCTGTGAATATCGGCCGATGACTGATGTCCGGCAGCGGTTCAGCCGGGTCCCGACTCAGGCGTCGCTGAGGGCGGCAAACTTGTCCATCATGCCGAGGGCGCGGCCGGT
>CAYOHO010000320.1:0-3253 GCA_964403755.1 uncultured Oscillospiraceae bacterium | reverse complement strand
CCCGGCTTCCCGATCGTCGACCACTACACCTGGTCGCTGATGGGCGACGGCTGCATGATGGAAGGCGTCGCCAGCGAGGCCGCCTCCCTGGCGGGCACCCTCAAGCTGGGCAAGCTGATTGCGATCTATGATGACAACGGCATCTGCATCGAGGGCGACACCGACCTGGCCTTCAAGGAGGACGTCGGCAAGCGCTACGAAGCCTACGGCTGGCAGGTGCTCCAGGTCGACGACGGCAACGACACGGAAGCGATCGCCCGCGCCCTGAACGCGGCCAAGGCCGACACCAGCCGGCCGTCCCTGGTCATCATCCGCTCGACCATCGCCTATGGCACGCCGCTCGCCGGCTCGGAGAAGACGCACGGAGCCCCGCTCGGCGTCGAGAACGTCGCCAAGACGCGCGCGAACCTCAACTGGCCGCTGAGCGAGCCCTTTGCCATCCCCGGCGAGGTCTACGCCTATCTGCAGGCGCAGAAGGACGAGATGGCCCAGCATGAGCGTGACTGGAAAGCCCTGTTCGCCGGCTGGCAGAAGGCCTATCCCGAGCTGGCCGCCGAGTACGGCGCCTGCATGGAAGGCCCGCTGCCCGACCTCGCCAACGACCCGGAGCTGTGGGACTTCAGCGGCTCGATCGCCATCCGCAATGCCAGCCAGAAGATCCTGACCCTGCTCGGCAGCAAGCTGCCCAACTTCATCGGCGGCAGCGCCGACCTGGCCCATTCCAACCTGACCGAGATGAAGGGACAGCCCTGGTATGGCGCCGACAACTATGCCGGCAAGAACATCCATTACGGCGTGCGCGAGTTCGCCATGGCCGACGCCGTCAATGGCATGATCCTCCATGGCGGGCTGTATGCCTTCGGCGCCACGTTCCTCGTGTTCAGCGACTACCTGAAGGCGGCCCTGCGCCTGGCGGCGATCATGAACCTGCCTGCCATCTTCGCACTGACCCACGACAGCATCGGTGTCGGCGAAGACGGCCCGACCCATGAGCCGATCGAGCACCTGACTGCGCTGCGGGCCACGCCCAACGTCAGCGTCTGGCGCCCGGCCGACGGCCGGGAGACCGCGGCCGCCTACATCCAGGCCCTGTCGCGCAAGGGCCCGACCGTCCTGTCGATTGCCAAGCAGAGCCTGCCGACCCTCAAGGGGAGCGGCCCGGCTGCCTTCCGCGGCGGCTATGTCCTGATGGATGCGGCCGATCCGAAAGCCGTGATCATCGCCACCGGCTCGGAAGTCGAGCTGGCCGTGCAGGCCTACGAGGTCTTCAAGGGCCGCGGCATTGGCGTACGCGGTGTCTCAATGCCGTCCATGGACGTGTTCGAGAAGCAGGACGAAGCCTACCGCGAAAGCGTACTGCCCCGATCCCTGCGTGCCCGCGTCGCCGTCGAGGCCGGCGCCACCATGCCGTGGTGCCGCTATGTCGGCATCGATGGAGAGGTCATCGGCATCGACCACTTCGGCGCCTCGGCGCCGGCGCCTGTGCTGTTCCGCGAGTTCGGATTCACGGTCGAGAACGTGGTCGCCGCTGTGGAGCGCGTGCTCGCGCGCTAGAAGCAGGCCCTGGAACCGCCATCCGGGACCGGCAGCCGGCAGGTCCGGCTGAAGGTCTCCACAGGGCCGGGCACACGCCCGGCCCTTTCCGCGGAACCAGCCGGGCCGGCTCACGCGGACCTGCCGCCAGACAGAGACAAGCAGAGACAGACAGAGACAGATCGCGCCAGACAGCGCCAGACAGAGCCGGACAAAACCAGACAGAAAAAGACCAGGGGGAATGGACATGCAGATCATCAAGCAGGGCGGACACCGCCTGTTCGAGACCGATCCCGAGACATCGCGGCTGGTCGCCGACATGCTGCTCGATCTCGAGCGCCACGGCATGGATGCGGTGCGCCGTTTCAGCCGCGAGCTCGACGACTGGACGCCGGCTGACTTTGAGCTCAGCCCGGCCGAAATCGAGACCGCCATCAGCCGGGTCGACCCGCAGACCATCACCGATACCGACTTCTGCCAGAGCAATGTGCGCCGCTTCGCCGAGGCACAGCTGCAGACGCTGCTGCCGCTTGAAGTCGAGACCCGGCCGGGCGTCATCCTCGGTCATCGCCACATTCCCGTGCGCACAGTCGGCAGCTACATACCGGGCGGCCGCTATCCAATGCTCGGATCGGCCCAGATGAGCATCATCCCGGCCAAGGTCGCCGGGGTGAAGCAGGTCTATGCCTTCACGCCGCCGGTGCGCGGCGAGGGCTACTACCCCGCCACGATCAACGCCATGAAGAAGGCCGGCGCCGACCGCATCTTCGTGCTCGGCGGCGTCCAGGCCTTTGGCATGATGGCATTCGGTCTTGGCGGCATCGAGCCGGTCGACATCCTCTGCGGCGCCGGCAACAAGTTCGTGGCCGAAGCCAAGCGCCAGCTGTTCGGCCGCTGCGGAATCGACCTGCTGGCCGGCCCGACCGAGATCATGGTCATTGCCGATGACACGGCCGATCCGGCCCTGGTCGCCTGCGACCTGCTTGGCCAGGCCGAGCACGACCCGAACAGCGGCATTGCCCTCGTCTGCCGCTCGGAAGCCTTCGCCCGCGCCGCCATCGCCGAGGTCGAGCGCCAGCTCGAGACCCTGGCGACCCGTTCCGTCGCCGCCGTCTCCTGGCAGAACAATGGCCGCGTCACCGTGGCGGAAAGCCGGGACGAGGCCATCGCCATCGCCGACGACTATGCGCCGGAGCATCTCGAGCTGCATGTTGCCGACCCCGATGCCTATGTTGAATGCCTGCACAACTACGGCTCCCTGTTCATCGGCGAGGAGACGACGGTGGCCTACGGCGACAAGTCGATCGGCACCAACCACATCCTGCCGACCAGTCGGGCGGCCCGCTACACCGGCGGCCTCTGGGTCGGGAAGTTCCTCAAGACCGTCACCTACCAGCGCATGACGCCGGCCGCCAGCCGCGAGATCGCGGCCGTCACGGAGCGCCAGTGCCTGGCCGAGCGCATGATCGCCCACGGGCTCACGGCCCGGGCTCGGCTCGAACGCTACGACGGCGCGGCGGAGGCACGCACCGAATAGGTGCCGCCCAACGCCGCAGCGCCAGCCGGAATGGCGAGGCCCCAGCGACCCATGGCAAGCCGCACCGGCCAGGCCGGTCTGCAGACCCCAAGGCTGTCCATCCCGCAAGGGAGGCTCCATATATGAGACAACAGAGTCAACAGAGTCAACAGGAGGAAAAGAGCATGATCCAGAAACGTGTTG
>CAYOHO010000319.1:0-3261 GCA_964403755.1 uncultured Oscillospiraceae bacterium | reverse complement strand
CAACGTAGGGGCTGTCGGTGATCTCGACGCCAATCTTGGAGATGGGCGAGCCGATCGGGCCCATGGAGAAGGGGATGACATAAAGGGTGCGGCCCTTCATGCTGCCGGTGTAAAGGTCGGTCATGGTCGCCTTGAGCTCGGCAGGATCGATCCAGTTGTTGGTCGGGCCGGCATCTTCCTGCTTCTTCGAGGCGATATAGGTGCGGTTCTCGACACGGGCAACGTCGGAGGCATCGCTGCGGAACAGGAAGCAGCCCGGGCGCTTCTCGGGATCGAGGGGCGTGGCCATGCCGCAGTCAACCATCTCCTGGAGGAGGCGGTCATTTTCTTCCTGGGATCCGTCGCACCAGTAGATGCGGTCAGGCTGGCACATGGCGGCAACTTCGTCGACCCATGCAAGCAGTTTCTTGTTTTTGGTCATCTTTAAACTCCCTTCCCATGTATCCGGAAATACATTTTACGGTCAATCGCTCATCGGTTACGTTTCCGGCTGCAGATGAACCATTCTCCGTCGAGTGTATTATAAACGCTGTCGCTTGTAAATGAAAGATGAAATTGCTCATCCTTCACAATGAAACAGCGTGAAAATCTCGTGAGATCGCCGTTTCGGTGTGGCATGCGGCCATTTAGTCCCACTGGGCAAGACGCCGCTCGCCTTCGAGGCTCTGGATCTCGGTGATGTCCTGGCTGACTTCAAGCGTTCCCCGGTAAGCTCCCTGCGCGTCTCTGAGGCAGAAGTAGCGGATCAGCACCAGCCGGCCGCGCAGCCGGATCCAGAACATGGCGCTGTCCTTGCGGCCAGCGCGGAAGGCCTCGACGATCTCAAGCACCTTGCCGACGCTTTCCGGCGGGTGGCAGTTCCGGACGTCGCGGCCGATGATCGCGGGCGAGCGCGGGAAGATGCGGTCCTTGGGCCGCGTGAAGTAGCGGACCTTGTTGTTCTCGTCGACCACGGTCAGGTCGACCGGCAGTGCGTCGAAAACGGCCGCCAGCTGGCTAAAGTCCAGTTCGCCGGTCGGTGTGCAGAAGCGCGCCGGCGACAGGGCCGGAACCGCCTCGGCGGCGGCCGCGCCGGGCATGGGCGCGGGGACTGCCGCAGCTGCGCTCCGGCGTTCCGGCGGGGTGATGAACGGATAGCCGTACTCGCCTTCCTGCCGCTCCATCTCGGCCCATTCCGCCGCAGTCAGTGCGTCCATGGCCGCCGGCAGCAGGATCAGCTCCTCCTTGAAGACCATCCCGTGCATGGCGAAGAAAAGGTGGCCGACAGCCGCCGTCAGGTCAGCCCGGGCCGGAGCCCCGGCCTTCAGCAGCGCGGCGGTCTGGCGCATCAGCGCGCGGATCTGGTCATGCAGCGCCCACATGATGGCCAGGCCGTTGAAATAGTCAGCCTTGCGCTCGAGATACGGGAACAGGATGTTCTCCTTCTTGAGGTAATGGTCGTTGAACTGTTCCAGCTCGCGCAGACGCTTGCCCAGCAGTTCCCAGTCGCTGTCGAGGGCGCCCTCGCGGAGCAGGCTGCGGATATCCTCGAACCGTGAAAGCAGGGCGGCATTTTCCTGCATCAGCACGCCGGCAAAGGATTCCGGCGCCGGCCGGGTCCACGGGTAGGCCCTGAGACCGTGGAACATCAGGTTCAGCGACTTGCCCAGGTCGGCCAGGATCGTCTCGGCGGAATGGCCGGCCTGAAGGCGGCGGTTGAAGATGTCCAGCACTTCCTGCGGTGTCACGCTCATGATCTCGTCATGGAAGCGGTGATAGAGCGCCTTGATCTCCGGCCGCGGCTTCTGGCTGTCGGCATCCGGCGCCGCACCCGCCCGAGGCTGGCTGACGGCTGCCACCAGCAGCTCCAGGCGCTGCACCCGGACCCGATCGATGCGGGGATTCGCGTCCCCGCCGTTTCCGGTTTCACTGTCGAGGCGACCGTTCTTGCTTTCCTGACCCTCCATGGTGTCGTATCCTTCCCTTCCTGTGCGGCGCTGCCGCCGTTGGCCAGCTGATGGCACTGCCTCCGGCGCGCAGGCTATGCTAAAATGATCCCGTTTTCATGTTTGCGGTCTGCCGGTCCGGGTTTGCGGATGCCGGCTGCCGGTATGCGGCTCCGGACGGCAGCCGCCCGTGTGAAAGGACGATGATCCATGACCGATTCTGTCCTGGCCGGACTCGAGTTCCGCCTGGCTGACCTGAACGACCGCACGCTCTTCGAGACGCTCGCCGCCTGGTACAGCGATCCGGAAATCCTGGCCTGCCTGACGCCGAACCAGCGCGAGACCAGTCTGACGCCGCCCACGCCCGACCAGCTGATGGCTGGCTACGCCCGCCAGAAGAAGCTCGTCTGGTTCATCTTCAGCGAAGGGCGGCTGGTCGGTGAAGTCACGCTCGATCCGGACTTCAGCCAACTGATGCGGCCGGCGGCCAAAAGCGCCTGGGTCAGCATCGTCATTGGCGACCGCAGCGACTGGGGCCGCGGTTTCGGTCCGGCGGCGATGCGCTTCCTGGAAGAGACGAGCCGGAACATGGGCTTCCGGCGCATCGAGCTGGGTGTCTTTGCCTTCAACCGCCGGGCGCTCGCGCTTTATCAGCGGATGGGCTATCAGGTCTGCGGCGTGAATCCGCATTTCACCTACTGGAATGGCGTCTGGCACGATGACATCCGGCTCGAGAAGATCCTGGAACCAGGGCGCTGAACGCTGCCAGAACCAAAACCGCATGCTCCGCCGGCTGGCGGGCGGCCGGTTCCCAGAAGCGTCCCTTGAGCAGGCCGCTGCCGGCCATGGCGCCGGTCGGCGGGCGACCGGTTCTCAGAAGCGTTCCTTGAGCAGGCCGGACCGGTAGGCCTCCATCAGCTCGCGCAGCTCGGCGACCTGGTGCGCCAGTTCCGCGCCCTCATCGGTGTCGCCCACCGTCACCCGCTTCGGCATGTTCTCCGTGATCTGCACCGCCGGCGACAGATCGGCCGGACGCCGTTCCGCATCCTTCGTGAACGGCTGGTGCTCGGCCAGCGCGAGGTAGCGTGAGTTGAAGATCAGGGTGTAGCCGCCGATGCCCGTCTTCTTCTGGTAGGCCTTGGAGATGCCGCCGTCGATCACGTAGAGCAGCCCGCCTGCCTTGATTGGCCGCTCGCCGGCCTTGAGGCGCACCGGCACATGCCCGTTGATGATGTGGGCGCTGGCCGGGTCCATGTCAAACTCGCGCAGGATGCGCTCGGCAACCGTGCGGTCGTCCTGCAGCCGGTAGTAGGGATTCATCGGCTCCTTGTGCAGG
>CAYOHO010000318.1:0-3264 GCA_964403755.1 uncultured Oscillospiraceae bacterium | reverse complement strand
CTGCGAGTTCGTCGATGTCGCCGAAAACCTCGCCATCGAGCGGGCCAAGAAGCTGTTTGGTGCCGAGCACGCCAACGTGCAGCCGCATTCCGGCGCACAGGCCAACAACGCCGTCTACTTCGCCTTCCTCAAGCCCGGCGACACGATCCTCGGCATGGACCTCAGCCACGGCGGCCACCTGTCGCACGGCATGGCCAAGAACATCTCCGGCACCTACTACCATGCCGAGTCCTACCAGGTCGACCGCGAGACCTGCCGCATCGACTACGAGGCGCTGCGCCAGAAGGCCCTCGCCGTCCGTCCGAAGATGATCGTCTGCGGCGCCAGCGCCTACCCCCGCATCATCGACTTTGCGAAGTTCCGCGAGATCGCCGACGAGTGCGGCGCCCTCCTGTTTGTCGACATGGCCCACATCGCAGGCCTGGTCGCCGCCGGCCTCCATCCCAGCCCGGTGCCGTATGCCGACGTCGTCACGACCACGACACACAAGACCCTGCGCGGCCCGCGCGGCGGCATGATCCTCTGCCGCGAGCAGTATGCCAAGGCGATCGATTCCGCGATCTTCCCCGGCACCCAGGGCGGTCCGCTGATGCATGTCATCGCCGGCAAGGCCGTGGCTTTCCAGGAGGCCCTGCAGCCCGCCTTCCGTGCATACCAGCAGCGCATCATCGACAACGCCCAGGCGCTCGCCAGCGGCCTCATGAACCGCGGCATCAATCTTGTCTCCGGCGGCACCGATAACCACCTCATGCTGGTCAGCCTCATCGGCACCGGCGTCAGCGGCAAGGAGCTGCAGCTGCGCCTCGACGAGGTCAACATCACCTGCAACAAGAACGGCATTCCCTTCGATCCGGAGAAGCCGTTCGTCACCAGCGGCATCCGCCTCGGCACGCCGGCCGTCACGACCCGTGGCCTTGACACCCGGGACATGGACGAGGTCGCCGAACTGATCAGCCTCACGCTGCGTGACTTCCCCGCCAGCAAGGAGCAGGTCATCGCCCGCGTCGCCGCCCTGCTCGAGCGCTACCCGCTCTACCCCGGTCTCTGATCAGCCTGGCGCGGGCGGCGGCGCCTCCGGTCCTCGCGGCCGGAGCGGAGACCGCCGTCCCGGCGCCGGCATGGAGGGCTGCTTGAACACAATCCCCGACCAGGCCAAGCCGCTGGCCTATCGCATGTCGCCGCGCACACTCGACGAGTTTGTCGGCCAGGAGCACATTCTTGGCAAGGACAAGCTGCTGCGGCGGATGATTCTGGCGGATCGCCTGAGCTCGATCATTCTCTTCGGACCGCCAGGGACCGGCAAGACCTCCCTGGCGCGCGTCATCGCGGCCCGCACCCGCTCCGGCTTCACCCGCCTCAACGCGGTGACGGCCGGCATTGCCGACATCAAGCGGGTCATCGCCGACACGCAGAATCCGATCCTCAACCCCTCGGGCCGCACGGTCCTCTTCATCGACGAGATCCACCGCTTCAACAAGTCCCAGCAGGATGCCCTGCTGCCGCATGTCGAGGATGGAACACTCATCCTGATCGGCGCCACCACGGAGAATCCGTTCTTCGAGGTCAACAAGGCGCTGATTTCGCGTTCCACCGTTTTCCAGCTCCTGCCCCTGACGACGGACGATATCCTCCGTCTGCTGCGCCAGGCGCTGGCGGACGAGGAGCGCGGCTTCGGCTGCTACCGGATCGAGATCAGCGAGGAGGCGCTGGCGCTGATCGCCGATCGCGCCAACGGTGATGGCCGCATTGCGCTCAACGCCCTCGAGCTGGCCACGATCACCACGGCGCCGGATGCGGACGGCACCATCCGCATCGACGTCCCGACCGTCGAGGACAGCATGCAGAAGCGCAGCATCGCCTATGACTCGACCGGCGAAAGCCACTACGACAACATCAGTGCCTTCATCAAGTCGATGCGCGGCAGCGATGCCGACGCCGCGGTCTTCTATCTGGCGCGTGCCCTGCACGGCGGCGAGGACATCGAGTTCCTGGCGCGGCGGATCCTCATCTGCGCGGCCGAGGACGTCGGCATGGCCAACCCGCAGATGATCTCGATCGCCATGTCCGCCTACCAGGGAGTCATGGCCGTCGGCATGCCCGAGGCCCGCATCCTGCTGTCAGAGGCGGCCATCGCCGTCGCCACGAGCCCCAAGTCCAACTCGGCCTATCTGGCCATCGACAAGGCGCTTGACGATGTCGCCAGCCGCCGCACCGGCGAAGTGCCCTACCATCTGCGCAATGCGCCCGCCAAAGGCATGGAGCAGCTCGGGTACGGGGTTGGCTACAAGTATGCCCATGACTACCCGGGGCATATCGTCGAACAGGAATACCTACCGGAGGAGATTCGCGGGACCGTCTACTACGAGCCCAGCACCAACGGCTATGAACAGAAAGTGCACGACTGGATCCAGAAGAGGAGGAACACCTGACATGTCCCAGCATTCCTTTACGATCGGCTATGGCAAGACAACACGCACGTTCCAGATCGATGAGCGCAACCTGATCCTGGACGTCAAGGCCCGGGAGATGGACCTCGAGGTCGACGAGCGCAAGGAAATCCTGCGTGCCCTGGCAGAACCGATCGGCACGCCGGTCCTTTCCGAGATCGTCAATCCCGGCGAGTCTGTCGTGATCATCACCAGCGACATCACGCGTCCCTGCCCCTCGGCCGTCATCCTGCCGCCGCTGATCGAGTGCCTCAACGAGGCCGGCATCCGCGACGAGGACATCACGGTCGTATTCGCGCTCGGCAGCCACCGCCGCCATACCGAGGACGAGATGCGCCGACTGGTGGGCGAGGACATCTACAACCGGGTCCACACGGTCGACAGCGACCCCGAGGACACGGTCATGCTGGGCACGACCAGCCGCGGCACCCCGGTCAACATCCACAGCGTCGTGGCCCAGGCCGATCGCCGCATCTGCGTCGGCAACATCGAGTTCCACTACTTCGCCGGCTACAGCGGCGGCGGCAAGGCCATCATGCCGGGTGTCTCCGACCGCGACGCCATCCAGGCCAACCACAGCCGCATGGTCGAGGACTCGGCCCGCGCCGGCGCCATCAGCGACAACAACGTCCGGCTCGACATCGAAGAGGCTGCCGACATCTGCGGCTGCGACTTCATCCTCAACGTTGTGCTCGACGAGGACCGCCGCGTGGTCAAGGCGGTTGCCGGCGACCACCGCGCCGCCCACCGCGTCGGCTGCGCCTTCCTGGACGAGATGTACAAGGTGCCGCTGCCGCGCCTGGCTGACATCGTCATC
>CAYOHO010000317.1:0-3270 GCA_964403755.1 uncultured Oscillospiraceae bacterium | reverse complement strand
CGGCGCGGCCGTAACCACGGCCTGGGCCATCAGGCGCCCGATCTCGATGCTGTCAAACGAGACAAACAGGTCGACTGTGGCATTGCTGATCATGCGGTCATAGGCAATGACATCGATCCCCAGGTTCTGGGCCGAAAGCAGGACGTCCTTCAGCTGGTCAGGATCGATCGCGACAACCAACAGGACATCAACACCCTTGCTGATCAGGTAGCGGATCTGGTTCTTCTGTTCGTTGCTGTCGCTGTTGGCGTTCTGGACGATCACCCGGCCGCCGAGCTCATTGACGGTTGACACGATGACATTGCGGTCGATGCCCCAGCGCTCGATGACCAGGGTGTCCATCGCCAGCCCGATCAGCGGATGGGTTTCACCTTTTTGCGTTCCTGTCGTCGGCTGGGGTGTCTGGCTGGCGCAGCCGGCGGTCAGTCCGGGCAGCGTTGTCAGGGCCAGCAGCAGGACCAGGACGAGCGCGAGTCCGCGCCGAAATGCCCGCCGCGGGTGCAGGCCGTCCCGGCTTGGCAGCGGTTCGCTCTGATGATCTGTTCCTGTCATGCCCATATGCTGCATGCTCTGCTTCAACTCCTGAATTCCGATGGTGTACGGCCGGTGATCTTCTTGAAGATGCGGCTGAAATAGTTCGGGTCGCTATAGCCGACTGCCGCGGTGATCTCCTTGACCGTGAGCCGCCCCTCGCGGAGAAGCTGGCTGGCTCTGGCGATGCGCAGGTCAGTCAGGTAGTCGATGAATGTCTTGCCGATCTGGCTGCGGAACAGGCGACTGAAATAGGGCGGGCTGAGCGCGACATTCTCGGCGACCAGTTCCAGCGAAATATCGCGCATATAGTTGGCATCGATGTAGTTCCGGGCCTGCTGGATCAGCTCCGTGACCGGGCGGCCGGGCGCCTGGGCCATCTGGCCGGACTGCTCGCGCACCTGCTCGAACGCCAGCTGGCGCATCTCCTCGCTGGCCGCCTGGCCCGGGGCCAGGTCCTGATAGAGACAGAGCTCGCCCGACGGTGCCAGCTGCATGGCCAGCAGGGCCTCGCGGTAGGCGTTGTGGAACTGGCCGGGTGCGCCGACTGGCCGGCTGGCCCCACTGCGCAGCGCCGCCCCGGCTGCCTCCCTGACCCGGCTGTGCAGCTGGCGCGCCATTTCGCGCAGCCGGCCCTCGTCTCCCGGATCGGGCTCGGCGCCCGCCGGAATAAACACGGCCATCTGGTTCATCACCATCGGCCCGACCAGGCAGGGCATCACCCGCCGGACGGATTCGCGCAGGAGCGCATAATCGTGGGCAGGGTGGCTGCCGGCCGGGCTGTCCCCCGGCTCGCCAAAGTCGAGGACCATCATCTGGCCCCTTGCCGAAGGCAAGTCGAGCAGGTCGAGGTAGCGCGCCGTTTCGTCCTGCTGGTCGTCGGCAAAAAGGAACGTGTAGAAGAGGCCGGTCTCCAGGACCAGGCGGGCGTTCTCGAGCTTTTCCCGCAGCTCCAGTTCATGGTCCCGCCGCTGGCGGACAAAGGTGATCCTGGCCATCGCGGCATCGATTGCCTCGGCGATGCGCTGGCGGTTGAACGGCTTGGACAGGTAGTCCAGGACGCCCAGGTTGATGGCCTGCTTGGCATAGTCGAACTTGTCGAACGCAGTCAGCAGGAGGAACTGGGTGCCCGGCGAGAACTCCTTGATGGCCCGGATGGCTTCGATGCCATTGATTCCGGGCATGTTGATGTCCATCACCGCGAGATCCGGGTGCACCGCCTCGGCCTGGGTGATGGCCTCGCGGCCGGAGCGGGCCGTGAAGACACTGCAGTCATCGCCATACTGCTGGCTGATGATGTGCTGCAGCGAATCGAGGACGATTGGTTCGTCATCCGCCAGCAGAATCCTGAACATGGCCATCCTCCTTTTTCGCTTCAGTCTGGCCGTCGGCCAGGGCGTTCGTCTCTGGGTTCGTTCGACCGTTGGCCCGTGCTTTCGTCTCGCTGTCCGCCTGGCCATCGGCCTGTGCTTCCGTCTCGCTGCCCGCCTGGCCGTCGGCCTGGGCAGCCGTCTGGCTCTCCGGCGCCGATACGGCATTGGGAATCAGCAGGCGCACGGTCGTGCCGGGCCGGTCCGGCCCGGAAAGGATTTCCAGGGTGTCATGCTTGCCGTAGTACAGACGCAGACGGCTGACAACGTTGATGAGCCCGATGCTGGAGCCGCCCGGCTGGCCCCCGGCAGCAGCACCGGCGCCCGACTGGCCCCCGGCTGCATCGCGGCCGGCGTCGCCTGCCTCCGGCGGAGGATCGCCGAGCACGGCACGGATGCGTTCCGGATCCATGCCCTGGCCATTGTCACTGATCAGGATCTCGACATCGGGATCGCGGCGGGCGATCCGGATCACGATGCGGCCGTCACGCTCCATCCTGCCCAGTCCATGGACCAGCGCATTCTCAACCAGCGGCTGGAGGATCAGGCCGGGCATGCGCAGGTCAAGGCAGGTGGCGTCGATGTCCAGCTCGAAGCGGACACGGTCGGTGAAGCGGGTCTTCTGGATGTAGATGTAGTCTTCGACCATCTTGACTTCCTGCGCCAGGGTCACGTCGCGGTCAAAGAGACGGATGTTGGAGCGGTAGAAGTCGGCGACATGGCCGACGAATTCGCTGGTCCGGTCGGCGCCTTCCAGCATGGCCAGCTGGGCGCCGGTGTTCAGGACATTGAACAGGAAATGCGGATTGATCTGGGCCTGAAGGTTCTTCAGCTGGGCGACCTGCAGCAGGTTCTCCATCATCAGGTCATGCTCCTTCTGCCGGGTTTCGTGGATGAGGTTCTGCCGGATCTGCTCCAGGTTGGTGCGCAGGCTGGCAATCATCGCATTGAAGGCGTTGCCCAGCACACGAACCTCGTCATAGGTGTCGAGGGTGAGCAGCGGGACATCCAGGTTGCCGCCGGCGACCTGGTCGGCCCGTTCGGCCAGCCGCGCGATCGGCCGCACGGTCTGGACGGCGGTCACGACGATGATGACGAAGTTGATCACAAGGATCGCCGCCATGATCGCAATGTCGACCAGCCGGGTCTGGTCCAGCACGGTCTCCATGCGCCGGAATTCCGTGTAGTTGGCCTGGTAGCGGGCGGCATTGAGCTCGGCCGCATAGCTCTCGATATAGGCAAAGGTCTGCCGGGCAGCCTCGAAATTGCTGGTGTAGTTCTCGACATCGCGGCCGCGCTTGGCAGCGACGGCTTCCGCCGTTTGGCTGGTGAACGTGTCGATCATGCGCCGGATGTCGCGCTGCAGCAG
>CAYOHO010000316.1:0-3277 GCA_964403755.1 uncultured Oscillospiraceae bacterium | reverse complement strand
AGGCGAGTCGTATATCGGCATCCTGCTTGGCGCGCTCACCCTGGACGGCTGGATCGTCATCGGCATCCTGGCCGTGATGGGTGTCGTCAGCTTCAGTGTGATGATCGGCAAGACCCTGTTCCTTGGTCGCGCCGACAAGGCCAACATTGCCTTCCTCAACCACATCCGCGACAACCCGCGCAAGCTGCTGCGTCCGGACTCGATGGACACCAAGACCATCACGGAAGATACGGCGATGCGCCATTCGACCCTGTTCCGCCTCTACAAGATCGGTATCGAGGAAATGCGCCATCGCTTTGTGGATCAGGGCAAGGCCGATACCGAGGCCAGCCTGTCCGCTGCCGCGCTGAACTCGATCCGCGCCGCGATGGATGCTGCCCTGGTGCGCGAGAACCAGCGCCTGAACAGCCAGATCGTGCTGCTCACCATCGCCATCTCGGGGGGGCCCTTCCTCGGCCTGCTCGGCACCGTGGTCGGCGTCATGATCACCTTTGCGGCCATTGCCGCGGCGGGCGACGTCAACGTCAACTCGATTGCACCGGGTATCGCCGCGGCGCTGGTTGCCACCGTCGCCGGCCTGGCTGTCGCGATTCCGGCCCTCTTCGGCTACAACTGGCTGGCGATCCGGATCAAGAACGTATCGGCCGACACTCAGGTCTTTGCCGACGAGTTCCTGACCCGCTCGGCCGAGCTCTACTCGGCCTGAGCGCAGGGAAGCGGCCATGCAAGTTCAGGAAGGCAACCAGCCCTACGATGAAATCAACGTCACGCCGATGCTCGACCTGGCGTATGTACTGCTGGTCATCTTCATCATCATGACCACCGCATCGGTACAGGGGGTCAAGGTGGATTTGCCGAAAACCGCGGCCAGCGCCAGCCTGGCCAAGTCCGGCACGAAGGCGGTCACCGTGGCGCAGAACGGCGATGTCTTCCTCGACGCCTACCCGGTCACCATGGAGCAGCTCGACCTGCGGATCGCCCAGTACCAGGCGGCCAATCCGGCCCTGTCGATCGTCATCAAGGGCGATGCCCGCGTCCAGTACGCCAAGGTGATGGAGGTCATGGAGTTGCTCAAGCGCAACGGCATCACCGACCTTGGCCTGGCCACCAGTCGGGCGACGAGGTAAACGATGCACGTCCAGGCAGAAACCAAACCCTACGACAGCATCAACGTCACGCCGATGCTCGACCTGGCCTACGTGTTGCTCGTCATCTTCATCCTGATGACGACGGCCTCGGTATCCGGGCTGTCGATCAACCTTCCCAAACCGTCGAACAAGCCGAGCACTGAAAAGCACGAGATCAAGATCATCCAGATCTTGCCGGATGGCTCCCTGCACCTGAACGGTGTCGGGGTGAGCGTGCGCGAGCTGGAAACCCAGCTCAAGGCAACCATGGCGCGCGACCCGAAAGCCTCCGTCGTGTTGAAGGGCGACCCCGCCGTCAATTACGCCCGCGTGGTCGAGGTGCTCGACCTGACCGGGGCGATGGGCATCGGCTCGGTCGGCCTGGTCACGGCAAGAATCGGCAACTGAGCGCCATGGATACCGAAATCAAGCCGCCGCGCCGCTGGTTGAACATCGTCGTGATCGTTGTGGCCGGGGCAGCGGTCATCGCCCTCGTCACCTGGGGAATCATGACCCTGATGGGCGGAAAGTCTGGCAAGCCGCGCAAGCCGCCAACGGTCACCCTGCTGCCCGACAAGCCGCCGCCACCGCCGCCGCCGCCCAAGGAAGAGAAAAAACCGGAGCCGCCCAAGGAAGAAAAGCAGGAAATGAAGGTGGCGCCGCCCAAGGAACAGGTGCAGGCGCAGAACGAGCCCCTGAAGATGGAAGGCATGGCCGGCGAGGGGGGGAGCCCGTTTAGCGCCGGCACCGTCGGCCGCGACTACGCGGGGGGCGCCATCGGCGGCACCGGCAGCGCCCTGCAGAGCATGTTCTCGGCCCGGCTGCAGCGCCACCTGCAGGATCAGCTCAACCGCAGCCGCAAGCTGCGCGAAGCCGACTATCGCATTGCCGTGCGCCTGTGGCTGCGCCGTGACGGCTCGGTCGAGCGGGTGGAATTGACGCAGAGCACCGGCAACGAAGCGCTGGACGAGCAACTGCGGGAGGCCATCCTGCAGACCGGCGCCATGCGCGAACCGCCGCCGGACAACCTGAGCATGCCCTTGCGCATCCGGGTGACCGCCCGCGGCGCCGCCTGACCCCATTCAATTCGGAAAACAGAGAGAAATCGATGATGTTCAAACGCAAACCCCTGCAGCATGCGGTCGCCGTGGCGCTGCTCGTGGCATCGGCCGGCGGGCAGTCCGCCCTCGCCGATGATCGGGAGTCGCTCGAAGTGCTGCGCGAAACGACCCTGAACCTGATCGACGCGCTGGTCGACCAGGGCGTGTTCAGCCGCGACAAGGCCGATGCGATGGTCAAGGCCGCCCAGGTCAAGGCGGCCCGGGCAGCCACCAAGGAGAAACCCAAGGCCGGCGCGCCGGTGCGCGTGCAATACGTGCCGGAGACGGTGAAGAACGAAATCCGCGAGCAACTGCGCCAGGAGGTTCTGGCCCAGGCCAAGACCGAGCGCTGGGCCGAACCGAACGCGGTGCCGGCCTGGGTGGATCGGATTAAGATCGAGGGCGATATGCGGGTGCGCTATCAGCCAGAGTTTGCTGATGAAAAAAACTCCCAGCCTCTTGATTATGTTGCGTCTGCTTATTCAAATCAGGCTACCCGTGCAGCTGGCTTCCTCGGTTTTAATGGCACTGCTGCAACAGCCAATACGACAGAAGATCGCGAGCGCTTTCGCCTGAGGGCCCGACTCGGCATCCTGGCGCGGGTTTCCGATAGCTGGAGTGCCGGCCTGCGCCTGGCGACCGGCAATACCAACGAGCGTGTCTCGACCAACCAGAGCATGGGCCAGGATTTCAACAAGTACACCTTCCTGGTCGACCGGGCCTACATCAAATATGACCCGGCCGAGTGGCTGACCATAAGCGGCGGACGCATTCCCAATCCGTGGTTCTCGACCGACCTGGTATGGGACGAGGACATCAACTTCGAAGGCTTCGCGGCCACCGTCAAGCCGACGCTGGGCGAGGGCAGCTTCCGCCCCTTCCTGACGGTCGGCGCTTTCCCATTGCGCGAGGATAATCCGCCGACACGCGACAACCGCTGGGTGAAGGGCGTGCAACTGGGCGCCAAGTGGGATTTCGCCCGGAACAGCCGCCTGACGGTGGGGGCTGCCTGGTACAAGTTCACGAATCTGGAAGGGCGGGTTGAGGAAG
>CAYOHO010000315.1:0-3303 GCA_964403755.1 uncultured Oscillospiraceae bacterium | reverse complement strand
CAGTCCGGCGGCCCTGAGTCCCACGGCTCCATGTACCACCGCCGCGTCGGCTCCATGGGCTCGAACACCGATCCGGCCCGCGTCTTCAAGGGCAAGCGTCTGCCTGGCCACATGGGCGCAGCAAACGTCACCGTCCAGAACCTGGATGTCGTCCTGGTCGACGGTGAACGCAATATCCTCGTCATCAAGGGCGCTGTGCCCGGCCCGCGTGGCGGATTCGTGGAAATCACGACATCCGTCAAGGGCAAGTGACCGGGGCGCAAGGGAGGAGCATGGAAATGGCTAAAGTTGATGTAATCAATATGGAAGGCGCCGTGGTCGGCAGCATCGAGCTGTCCGACGCCATCTTCGGCATCGTGCCGAACGAGGACGTCCTGCACCGCGCGATCCTGAACCAGCTGGCCAACCGCCGGCAGGGCACCCACTCCACCAAGATCCGGAGCGAAGTCCGCGGCGGCGGCAAGAAGCCGTATCGCCAGAAGGGCACCGGCCGTGCCCGTCAGGGCTCCACGCGCGCTGCGCAGTGGGTCGGCGGCGGCATCATCTTCGGGCCCAAGCCGCGCGACTACAGCTATTCGCTGACAAAGAAGATGCGCCGCCTGGCCCTCAAGTCCGCCCTGTCCGCCAAGTACAGCGACGGCGGCATCATCGTCATCGACACCCTCGAGCTGCCTGAGATCAAGACCAAGCGCATGGCCGCCGTGCTCGAGAAGATCGGCGCCGGCCGCTCGGCCCTGCTGGTCCTCTCCGACCGCAACGAGAACGTCGAGCTTTCCGCCCGCAACCTCACCGGCGTCCAGCTGGCCCGGGTGAACACGATCAATGTCTTCGACATCCTCAAGTTCGACAAGTTCGTCCTGACCCGCGCGGCTGTCGAGAAAGTCCAGGAGGTGTATGCCTGATGAAAACCGCACATGACATCATCATCCGTCCGGTCATCACCGAGCGGAGCACCGCCAGCGCCGCTGCCGGCAAGTACACGTTCATCGTCGCCGCGGGCTCCACGAAGCCGGAGATCCGCCAGGCTGTCGAAAAGCTGTTCGAAGTCAAGGTCAAGTCGGTGAACACGTCCAACTACGAGGGCAAGACCAAGCGCCAGGGCGTCCACGTCGGCAAGACCTCTGCCTTCAAGAAGGCTGTCGTCACGATCGACACGGAACCCTCGTCGGCGTCGTACCTGACCAAGGGCGGAAAGCAGACCCAGTCCACCCGCAAGTTCAAGACGACGATTGAGGAATTCGGATTCGGCCAGTAACCGGTCGGACAAGAGAAGGAGTGAATCGAGATGGCAGTCAAAAGCTTTAATCCGACTTCTCCTGCCAAGAGGCAGATGACCGTGGCTGATTTCGCTGAAATCACCGACAAGAAGCCCGAAAAGGCGCTTCTGGTCTCGAGAAGCAAGACCGGCGGCCGTAACGCCAACGGCCGCATCACCGTCCGCCACCATGGCGGCGGCAACCGCACCAAGATCCGCATCATCGACTGGAAGCGCACCCGCGATGGCATCGCCGCCACCGTGAAGGCGCTCGAGTATGACCCGAACCGCACAGCCTACCTGGCCCTGATCCAGTACGTGGACGGCCAGAAGGCCTACATCCTGGCCCCCGCCGGTCTCAAGGCCGGCAGCAGCGTGGTCAGCGGCCCGGCTGCCGACATCATCGCCGGCAATTGCCTCCCGATCGAGAACATCCCGGTCGGCACCATCATCCACAACATCGAGCTCAAGCCCGGCAAGGGCGCCCAGATGGTCCGCACGGCCGGCGCCGGCGCCCAGCTGATGGCCAAGGAGAACGGCTACGCGCAGGTCCGCCTGCCGTCAGGCGAAGTCCGCATGGTCGCGCTCAACTGCCGTGCCACGATCGGCTCGGTCGGCAACGCGGAGCATGAGAACGTCAATATCGGCAAGGCTGGCCGCAAGCGTCACATGGGCGTCCGTCCGACTGTCCGCGGCGTGGTCATGAACCCGAACGACCACCCCCACGGCGGTGGTGAAGGCAAGTCTCCGATCGGCAAGCCCGGCCCGGTTACCCCCTGGGGTGTTCCGACCCTCGGCAAGAAGACCCGGGACCGCAAGAAGGCGTCTAGCAAGTACATTGTCAAGCGCCGCAGCAAGTAAGTGAATGGAGGCTGGCGATAAATGAGTCGTTCAACGAAAAAAGGCTATTTCGTCCAGGAAGCGCTGATGGGCCGCATCGAAGCCATGAACGCTGTCAACGAAAAGAAGGTCATCAAGACCTGGTCCCGCGCCTCGACCATCTTCCCGGAAATGGTCGGCCACACGATCGCCGTCTATGACGGCCGCAAGCACGTCCCGGTCTACGTGATCGAGGAAATGGTCGGACACAAGCTTGGCGAATTCGCTCCCACCAGAACCTTCAGGGGGCATGCCGGATCAGAGAAGTCAACATCCTCGAAGTAAGGCGAGCCTGAAGGAGAGAAGGGAGGAACCAACAAGTGGAAAAGAAGGTCATGAGCAAGGAATTCCTGCTTGCGAACCGTGAAGCGATTCTCGAGCAGTACAAGAAAGTGACGCCGAAGTTCAAGAAGGCGAAGCTGCTGACCAAGAAGGAAAAGAAGGTTCTCGGCATCGGCAAGGACGAGGGCCGCGCGATCGCCCGCAACATGCGCGTTTCCCAGCGTAAGGTGAACGTCGTTGCCAGCCTGGTCAAGGGCAAGGGGATCGATGAGGCCTATGCCATCCTGCGCTACACGCCGAAGGGCGCGTCGCCGATCCTGGAGAAACTGCTGAAGTCCGCCGAAGCCAACGCCGTCAACAACAACAGCCTCTCCCGCGACGCCCTGTATGTCGCCGACTGCTATGCCAACCCCGGTCCGGTCATCAAGCGGATCATCCCCAAGGCCCGTGGCAGCGCGGCCCGCATCCACAAGCGGACCAGCCATGTGACGGTCGTCGTTAAGGAAAGAAAGTAAGGAGGTTGACAGATGGGCCAGAAGGTAAATCCGCATGGTTTCCGCGTTGGCGTGATCAAGGACTGGGACACCCGGTGGTACGCCGACAAGAAGAGTTTCAGCAAATACCTGATCGAAGACAAGAAGATCCGCGATTTCGTGAAGGCTGAAGGCTACAAGGCCGGCATCTCCCGCATCGAGATCGAGCGCAAGGGCGACGACCGCACCCAGATCACGATCTGGACCGGCAAGCCGGGCATCATCATCGGCCGCCAGGGCGCCGGCATCGAAGACCTCAAGAAGAAGCTCAACGCCCGTTTCAAGGGCACCTTCTTCCTCAACGTCAACGAGATCAAGTCCGTTGACACCGAGGCTCAGCTGGTCGCCGAGAAC
>CAYOHO010000314.1:0-3306 GCA_964403755.1 uncultured Oscillospiraceae bacterium | reverse complement strand
GGCCTGGGCGACTTCCTTCGAGCGGGCAAAGACACCGGTCGGGACGATGAAGGAGATTTCCTTGCCGTCATACTTGGTCTTGGCGAGCAGTTCCTTGGCCTTGGCAGCACTGTATTCCGGAACGGGAGAAGTCGGGTCGAAGCCGATGACATTCTCCGGGCAGGGCCACGAGGAGGCCTTGCCGCCGCCGGCGACGGATTCGACGAGCAGCTTGCGGTCGGTCGCGGTGTTGATCGCCTGGCGGGCGTTCAGGTCGGAGAAGATGCTGTCGACGGTGCGGAAGCCGAGGTGGACGATGCCGGTGCCGAGGATCTTCTCGACCTTGACGCCATTGGCCTTCTCGAGCGTGGCGGCCGAGTCGACCGGAACGTTGATGGCCATGGTGATGTCGCCGGTCTGGATGGCGGAAACGCGGGTCGTGTCTTCAATGATCGGGCGGTAGATGATCTTGTCGACATTCGACTTGTCAGTGCCCCAGCCCCAATAGGCGTCGTTGCGCTTCCAGACCGCGTCCTGGCCGGGTGCCCAGGACTCGCAGATCCAGGCGCCCGTGCCGATCGGCTTCTGGGTGGCGGTGTAGTCATAGGCCTTGTCGCCGAGCTCCTTCTGCTTGTGCTCGGGGATGATCGCCGTCTGCTCGATCTGGCTCAGGATGGCGCCCCAGGGCTGCTTCAGCTTGAGGACGACGGTGTAGGCATCCTTCTTCTCGACACCGGTCAGCAGGGTCCAGAAGGCAGCCTGCACGAGCGTCGGCTTGTCGATCATGCGCTGGAAGGTGGCGACGACATCGTCGGCATCGAACGCCTGGCCGTCATGCCACTTGACATCGTTGCGCAGCGTGAAGGTCCAGCTCAGGCCGTCAGCCGCAGTCTCCCACTTGGTGGCCAGCTCGGGCTTGATCTTCATGTCCTGGCCAATCTCGACCAGCGTGTCATAGTGCAGCTTGGCCAGCATGGTCGCATTGGTCTTGTTCTCGTTCAGGGGATCCCACTGGGTGATGTTGTTCGGTCCGGAGGCGATGAATGTCTTGCTGCCGGTTGTGCCGGCCTTGGTGGTGGCGGCGGTGGTGGCGCCGCCGGACGGGGCGGCGGTCGAGCTGCTGCCGCCGCAGGCTGCGGTCAGGGCAGCCAGCAGTGCGATGCAAAGAAGCAGGGACAGGATCTTGTTCCAACGACTGCGCATTCTCATTCTCTCCTTGTCAATGTAGTGTGCCGATGGCTCTGTGATGGACCGGTACCGGTGGTGGGGCGATATGCTGACTCGACCATGGGGATGGCCGTCGAGTCCAATATCCGGGTCCGGCACTGCAGGCCGGCGGGTTCGGGTCCGGCATCGCGCCGGCAGGGCTGAGGCTTCTGGTTCACGGGCTGGCGCCGCCAGCCAGCGGCTGTCAGCGGACGAGGCAGGGGCGCTTGCTGTCAAAGGTCCAGCCCGGGATCAGGCACTGCATGCCGGCCGCGTCGTTGCGGTCCTGGCTGTCCAGGGTGAGGCAGCGGGCATGGGCTGCCTCCAGGCGGTCCATGTCGAGGCTGATGCCGAGCCCGGGTGCGTCGGGGATGCGGATGACGCCATCGCGGATCTTCAGGGCGTCGGAGCAGAGGTCCTGGCCGTCCTGCCAGATCCAGTGGGTGTCCATGGCCGTGATGCTGCCGGGGCAGGCCGCAGCCGTGTGGGCGAAGATGGCGAGCGAGATGTCGAAGTGGCTGTTGGAGTGGCAGCCCCAGGTCATGCCCCAGTCATGGAGCAGCTGACCGCAGCGGACGGAGCCGTCCATGGTCCAGAAGTGCGGATCGGCCAGCACAATGTCGACCGATTTGGCGACGACCGCATGATGCAGCTGGCGCCAGTCGGTGGCAATCATGTTGGTCGCGACGGGCAGACCGGTCGCCATCCGGAACTCGGACATGACCTCCCGCCCGGAAAAGCCGGCTTCGGCACTGCAGGGGTCCTCGGCATAGGTGAGCAAGCCCTGCATGCCCTGGCAGAGCCGGATAGCCTCACCAAGGGACCAGGCGCCATTGGGATCGAGGTTGATGCGGGCGTCCGGGAAGGCAGCCTTGAGCGCCTTGACGGTAGCCATCTCGTCTTCGCCGGAAAGGACACCGCCCTTGAGCTTGAAGTTGCGGAAGCCATAGCGCGCCCGGGCAGCCCGGGCCTGGGCAACGATCGCCTCCGGGGTCAGGGCGGGGCGGCGACGGATGCGGAACCAGGGATCATGGCGGTCGCTGTCGTCGACATGAAGGCCGCGGCCGTCGCTGTCATCGACGTAGGGAACGGACGAGCGGCTGCTGTCGGCAACATAGAACAGGTAGCCGAGCACCTCGATCGCATCGCGCTGGCGGCCGCCGCCCAGCAGGGCGCAGACCGGCAGGTCGAGGTACTTGCCGAACAGGTCAAGCAGCGCCGCCTCGACCGCTGTCTCGGCACGGACGACCTGGCGCAGGAAATCGGCAATGCTCCGGCCGGCAAAGCCGTCGGTCAGGCCGGCCCCGGCGCGGGCTGTCCGACTGAGCGAGGCAACGATACCGCGCCAGTCGCCGACTTCCCGGCCAACCACCCAGGGTATATAGCTCTCGAGCGCCTGTGTGATGGCATCGCCGCCATGGACTTCGCCGACACCGGTATGTCCGATACTGTCGGTCAGCACGACGATATTGCGCGTGAACAGCGGCGAATGGGCACCGGTCAGTGACAGGAGCATGCTGTCATGTCCTGCAACGGGGTAGACCTTCATCGATGTCACGGTCGGCGAGCTGGTTCTGGACATGTCCCCTCCTAGGGCCGTTGTTTTCAGCGTATCAGGCAATGCAGGCACGTTCGAGGATAATCTCAAGAATTGCCGCATCACCTGGAGTCGGTTTGCGGCTGCTGTCGATCACTCTGGTATCTGGAATTTCAGGGTACAGCCCTATTTTATGGAACCGTTGAGGGCATTTCCATTGACAAAGCGGCGAAAGTGGATCGCCGATTTTGTGGCAATACTCGACTTTTCGATTTCTGAAACAGATTTCATTTCATCCATTTCATTATATTTCATTTCATTACGTATTTTCACTTTGAAATACAATTCGCCAAAAGTCATCATTGAGCGACGACGATTTACGTGCAGATCGCTGTAAACGTTGTCGCTTTCAGCGTTGCGCTGAAGCAGCGGTCCCGGCCTGTCCAGATGCCGGAACCGGCCTTCAGCAAGGAACTTGCAGGCTCAGCGCCAACCGGACAGGCGGTCTTCGGCGGACAGGTCAGCGCTGGCCCGGGCGGTCGCTGATGCCGAGGCGCTTCATGTAGCGCCAGAGCGTCGTGGTG
>CAYOHO010000313.1:0-3319 GCA_964403755.1 uncultured Oscillospiraceae bacterium | reverse complement strand
CAGGAAGCCCAGACTCTGGAACACAAGCAGAATCCAGGCCGCCGTCCAGCCCCAGTCGGCACCTATCAGGAGCGGCAGCCCAGGCAGGACCAGAATCACCAGCATCAATTGAAGAATGAACTTGATCCTTTGCTGATGCGGAGTCGGTGACATGCCTAAAGCTCCTTTACCGCCTGCTGGCTGCGCAGCAATATGTTATGCCCTGATTATACCATTCACAGCCAGTTGCTATACGTTTGCCTCACAGCCAGCCGCTATACGTTTGCCTGACAGCCAGCCGCCATGCATTTGCCTTGATCTGCTTCGGCTCGAGCCTACCGGGACGCCGGCTCCGGCCGAGACGACAAAATCCCGCCCAACCTTGCGATTGAGCGGGATTCTTACGGCAGTCTATCCAGCCGATCTCCTTTCAGGAGACGCAGGCGATCCTTTTTCAGGAGACGCAGGCGATCTCCTTCGGGCTGCGCCCTCAGGAGACGCAGGCGATCTCCTTCGGGCTGCGCCCTCAGGAGACGCCGAGATACGCCTTCTGGACGCTGGTGTCGTTGAGGAGCTCTTCGGCGGAGCCTTCCATGACCAGGTGGCCGGTCTCGATGACGTAGGCGCGGTTGGCGATCTTGAGTGCAGCCTTCGCGTTCTGCTCGACGAGCAGGACCGTCACGCCGTCCTTGTTGATCTTCTCGATGGTGGAGAAGATGTCCTTGACGACCAGAGGGGCCAGGCCCATGGAGGGCTCGTCCATCATCAGCATCTTCGGACGCGACATCAGGGCGCGCGCGACCGCGACCATCTGCTGCTCACCGCCGGAGAGGGTTCCGGCATTCTGCTTTTCACGCTCGAGCAGGCGAGGGAAGAGGTTGAAGACATATTCGAGCTGGTTCTTGATGAAGGCCTTGTCCTTTTGCAGGAAGGCGCCCATCATCAGGTTCTCGCGCACCGTCAGCTGCGGGAAGACGAGGCGGCCCTCCAGCACCTGGCAAAGGCCGAGGCCGGTGATCTTGTGGGTGGGCATGTGGTCGATCTGCTGGCCGTTGAAATGGATCGAGCCGCCGCTGATCTTGCCAAGCAGGCCGTTGATGGCCCGCAGGGTGGTCGACTTGCCGGCGCCGTTGCTGCCGATGATGGCGACAATCTCGCCCTCGTTGATCGAGAAGCTGATGTCCTTGACGGCATGGATCTCGCCGTAGTGGAATTCCAGGTTCCTGACCTCCAGGATCGGATTCATGTCATTCACCTCCCAGGTATGCTTCGATGACTTCCGGATTCGACTGGATTTCCGAGGGGACGCCCAGTGCGATCCGCTTGCCATAGTTGAGCACGCAGATCCGGTCCGTGATGCCCATGACAAACTTCATGTCGTGCTCGACCAGGAGAACTGTGACGCCGGTGTCGCGGATCTTGCGCACCAGGTTGGCCAGGTCGACCTTTTCGCTCGGGTTCATGCCGGCAGCCGGCTCGTCGAGCAGCAGCAGAACCGGGTTGCTGGCCAGGGCGCGGGCGATCTCGAGACGGCGCTGGTCACCGTAGGACAGGCTGCTGGCGATCCAGGCCTCCTTGCCGCGAATGCCGACAAGATTGAGGATCTCGCGGGCCTTCTCAACGGCCTCCCGCTCCTCGCGGCGCTGCTTCGGGGTCTTGAAGATGGCGGCGGGAAGGCCGCTCTGGAGATGCGGGTGCTGGCCGACCAGGACATTCTCAAGCACTGTCATGGTGCGGAAGAGGTTGATGTTCTGGTAGGTGCGGGCGATGCCCTTGCGGTTGATCCGGAACATCGGCATGCCGTCGATCTGCTCGTCGTTGAGGAAGATCCGGCCATCGGTGGGCTTGAACGTTCCGCTGATCATGTTGAAGGTCGTGGTCTTGCCGGCGCCGTTCGGCCCGATCAGGCCAAAGATCTCGCCCTTCTTGATCTCGAAGCTGAGCTGGTTGACGGCGACGAGGCCGCCGAACCTGATCGTGATGTTGTCAAGCTTCAGCATTCGGCTTCACTCCTTTCCTGGCGAATCTCTTCCGCAGACGGGCGACGGTGTTGAGATAAAGACCGTAGAGTCCGTTCGGCTGGAAGAGGATGACGATCAGCAGGAAGATGCCGAAGATCAGCATGCGGTAGTCCTTGAGCGAGGCGAGGCCTTCCTGGATCAGCGTAATGACGGCTGCACCGATGACCGGGCCGGCAAGGTTGCCGTTGCCGCCGAAGAGCAGCATGGTCATCATGATGTTGGAGGTGTTGGCCACGTAGGTGTCCGGGCTGATGAAGCCGACCATGTGGGCGTAGAGGGCGCCGGCGAATCCGGTGTAGAAGGCGGAGATGCCGAAGGCCATCATCTTGTAGTAGTGGATGTCGACGCCGCAGCCGTTGGCAGCGAGGACGTTCTCGCGGATCGCCATGAAGCCGCGTCCGACGCGGGACTTGACGATGTTCTGCTTGATCACCAGGAAGACGACCAGGAAGAACAGCGACAGGAGGAAGTAGCGGTACTTGTTGGAGACGGCGCTGAACGAGAGCCCGAAGATGCTGATCTGGGGGATCGCCGTGATGCCGCGGTAGGAGTTGGTGACGTCGGCGAAGCTGGTGATCGACAGGAAGATCAGCTGGCCGAAGGCGATCGTCAGCAGCGACAGGAAGTGGAAGACCAGCTTGGAGGCCGGCAGAGAAAGCAGAACGCCGACGATCATCGAGACGATGGCCGCGATGAAGATCGTCACGATCGGAGGCAGCGTGAATCCAGCCCACTGGGAGAGGCCCCAGGCGGGGTGGCTCAGCAGCACGGAGATGTACGAGCCGATCGCGAAGAAGCCGGCGTGACCGAACGAGATCTGGCCGGTGTAGCCATAAAGCAGGTCAAGGCCGCTGGTGGCGATGCCGTAGATGGCACTGAAGCAGAGCAGCAGGTAGAAGTACTTGTTCTGCGTGAAGATGATATTGTATTCCATCATGGTCGGGACGAGCACGGCCACCGCGAGAATGATCAGCGGCCAGAGCATCTTCCGAATCCAGGATGGTTTCTTCGCATTTTGAAGGTCAGCCATTGAGAGCTCCTTTCCTCTGACTTGAATCAGACGTCATAGACCTTGGCGTTGAAGATGCCGGAGGGCTTGATGATCATGACGGCGATCATGACGCCATAGACAATGAAATCCTTGTAGGTCGAGGAAACATAGGCGGCGACGAATGTCTCCAGGATACCGATCGACAGGGCGCCGACGATGGCGCCGTAGATATGGCCGTAGCCGCCAATGACGGCGCCGGCGAAGCTCTTGGCGCCGAGCTGGGTGCCGAGGCTGGTGTTGACCGTCAGGGTCGGGGCGACGAGGATGC